>NZ_JBHYYB010000010.1:0-40149 GCF_042752535.1 Kitasatospora sp. NPDC059327
GGACCAGGCCGCGCAGCAGGGCGGGGACGCCGCCGGTGCCCGCCTGCGCGGCGATCGCCCGGGTGTCCAGCCGGACCGGCAGCACCATCGCCTCGTCCACGCCGTGCGCCGCGTCGAACAGTTCCAGGCCCTCCCGCGGGGCGAAGGCGACGATCCCGCCGCGCGCGATCCGCCGCAGGTCGGCCTCGTCCAGGCCGCCGGTCATGCCGGTGCTGTTCGCCCACAGGCCCCAGGCCAGCGAGCCGGCGGTCAGGCCCCGGGCCCGGCGGCGGTGCGCCAGGCCGTCCAGGAAGGCGTTGGCCGCCGCGTAGTTGCCCTGGCCCATGCCGCCGAAGACGCCGGCCAGCGAGGAGAAGAGCAGGAACGCGGAGAGCTTGCTCCCTTCCGTCAGCTCGTGCAGGTGGACGGCCGCGTCGACCTTGGGGCGCAGGGCGGTGTCGAGCTGTTCGGGCGTCATCTCGGCGACCAGGCCGTCGGCCAGCACACCGGCGGCGTGCACCACGGCGGTCAGCGGGTGCTCGGCCGGCAGGCCGTCCAGCAGGGCGGCCAGCGCCTGCCGGTCGGCGGCGTCGCAGGCGGCCACCTCGACCAGCGCGCCGAGCCGGGTCAGCTCGTCGCGCAGTTCGAGGGCGCCCTCGGCCCGCAGGCCGGCGCGGCTGGTCAGCACCAGGCGCCGTACGCCGTGCTCGGCCACCAGGTGACGGGCGACATGGGCGCCGATCGCGCCGGTACCACCGGTGATCAGCACCGTGCCCTCGGGATCCCAGGTCGGCTCGACCTCGTCCTCGGCACGCGGCACCCGGGCCAGCCGGGGTACCAGGGCCGTGCCGTCGCGCAGCGCGACCTGCGGCTCGCCGCTCGCCAGCGCGGCGCCCAGGGCCGCCCGGGAGGCGGGCAGGCCGTCCAGGTCCAGCAGCACGAACCGGCCGGGGTTCTCGGTCTGCGCCGAGCGCAGCAGGCCCCAGACGGCGGCCTGCGCGAGGTCGGGCACGTCGTCGCCGGACTGCGTCGCGACGGCCCCCTCGGTGACCAGCACCAGGGTGCTGTCGGCCGGCCGTTCCTCGGCCAGCCAGTCGCGGACCAGCTCCAGCGCGTGCCCGGTGGCCGCCCGCACGGCGTCGGCCAGTGGCCCGGTGCCCTCCTGCCGGCAGTGCGCCAGTACCAGCGCGGGCACCGGTCCGTCGGCGGCGAGCAGGTCGGCGACGCGCCCGCCGGCCGGCAGCTCGGTCCAGGTCGCCGCGTCGGTGTCCGGCGGGGTCGACCGCCGCCACTCGACCCGGTACAGCTCCTCGTGGTGGGCGGCGCGGGCCGGGCGCACCTGCTCGGCGGAGACCGGGCGCAGCACCAGCGACTCGGCCGAGGCGACCGGACACCCGGTGCTGTCGGCGACCAGCACGGCCACCGAGTCGCGCCCGGTGGGCGTCAGCCGCAGCCGGACCGACGCCGCGCCCCGGGCGTGCAGGGCGACGCCGGTCCAGGAGAACGGCAGCCACCCCTGGCTCTCGCCCTCGGGCCCGGTGCCCGGCAGGACGTCGAAGACCAGCGCGTGCAGGGCCGCGTCCAGCAGCGCGGGGTGCAGGCCGTAGCGGCCGGCCTCGCCGCGCGGGCCGTCCGGCAGCTCGGCCTCGGCGAACACCTGCTCGCCGAGGCGCCAGGCCGCGCGCAGGCCCTGGAACGCCGGGCCGTAGCCGAAGCCGCCGGCGGCGAACCGCTCGTACAGGCCGTCGACGGGCAGCGGGACGGCGCCGGCCGGCGGCCACTGCGCGAGGTCCTCGGGCTCGGCGGGGACGGCCGGGGCGAGCAGGCCGTCGGCGTGCCGGGTCCACTCCTCCTCGGGGCCGTCCTCCGGCCGGGCGTACACCGTCAGGCTCCGGGCGCCGGACGGGTCGGGGGCGCCGATCGAAAGCTGCAGCACCGTGCCGCCGGTGACGGGGAGCACCAGGGGGGCCTGCAGGGTCAGTTCCTCGACCCGCCCGCAGTCCGCCTGGTCGGCGGCGCGGACGGCCAGCTCCAGGAAGCCGGTGGCGGGGAAGAGCACGCCGTCGAAGACCCGGTGGTCGGCCAGCCACGGCTGGGTCCGGCAGGAGAGCCGGGTGGTGAACAGGAAGCCCTCGCCGCCGGCCAGTTCGACCGCCGCGCCGAGCAGCGGGTGGTCCACCGCCAGCAGCCCGGCCGACGGCAGGTCGGCCTCGGGGGCGGTCGCCTCCAGCCAGTAGCGCCGGTGCTGGAAGGCGTAGGTGGGCAGGCCGGCGGCCTCGCGCGGGGCGGTCGGCGGGAAGCGGCGGCTCCAGTCCACCGGTGCGCCGTGGGCGTGCGACCGGGCCAGCGCGGCGGTCAGGGCCGTCTCCTCGGGCTGGTCGCGGCGCAGCAGCGGAACCAGCAGCGCGTCGGGCGACCGCTCGGCCAGGCAGTCCTGGGCGAGCCCGGTCAGCGAGCCGTCCGGACCCAGTTCGAGGTACCGGTCGACGCCGGCTGCCTCCAGGCAGTCGATGCCGGCCCGGAACTCGACCGTGCCGCGCACCTGGTCGACCCAGTACTCGGGGGAGGCCAGCTGCTCGGCGGTGGCGAGGGCCCCGGTCCGGTTGGCGACCAGCGGGATCCGCGGTGGGTGGAACTCCAGGGCACTCGCCACCGCGCGGAACTCGGCCAGCATCCCGTCCATGTGCGGGGAGTGGAAGGCGTGGCTGACCCGCAGCCGGCGCGAGCGCCGGCCCAGGGCCTCCCAGTGCGCGGCGAGTTCCGCCACCGCCCGCGGGTCGCCGGACACCACGGTCGAGGCCGGGCCGTTGACGGCGGCCAGCGCGAGGAGGTCGGCCCGCTCGGCGAGCATCGGGGCCAGGTCCTCGGCCGCGACGGTCAGCGCCACCATCGCGCCGCCGGCCGGCATCGCCTGCATCAGCCGTCCGCGGGCCGCCACCAGGGCGGCCGCGTCGGGCAGCGAGAGCACCCCGGCGACATGGGCGGCGGTCAGCTCGCCGATCGAGTGGCCGAGCAGGTAGTCGGGGGTGATGCCCCAGTGCCCGGCCAGCTCGAACAGCGCGGTGCCGAGCGCGAACAGGGCCGGCTGGGTGTACTCGGTGCGGTCCAGCGCCTCGCCGTCCGCGACCACCTCGTGCAGCGGGCGCTCCAGCAGCGGGTCCAGCGCGGCGCAGACCCGGTCGAAGGCGTCCGCGAAGACCGGCTGGGAGCGGTAGAGCTCCAGGCCCATGCCGGGCCGCTGGCTGCCCTGTCCGGAGAACAGGAAGGCGGTCCTGCCGGGCCGCCCGGCGGTGCCGGTGACCAGGCCGGGGTGCTCGGCGCCGGCCGCCAGCGCGACCAGTGCCCCCACGCGCGCGGCACGGTCGGCGCCGAGCAGCACGGCGCGGTGCTCGAAACCCGCCCGGCCGGCGGCCAGCGCGGCGCCCGGATCCCGGTCCGGTCCGGTCCGCTCGTGCTCCAGCAGCCGGGCGGCCTGCCCGCGCAGCGCCTCGGGGGTCCGGGCCGAGAGCAGCCACGGTCCCCCGGCGGGCGCCGACGGCTCCGCGGCCTCGGCCGGGACGTGCTCCAGCACGGTGTGCGCGTTGGTGCCGCTGACACCGAAGGAGGAGACACCGGCCCGGCGCGGGTGGTCGCCGGCAGGCCACTCGGTGTGTTCGGTGACCAGTTCCACGGCGCCCGCGGTCCAGTCGATGAACGGCGAGGGCCGGTCGACGTTCAGGGTGGCGGGCAGCGTCCCGTGCTGCATCGCCAGCACCATCTTGATCACGCCCGCGATGCCGGCGGCGGCCTGGGTGTGGCCGATGTTGGACTTCAACGAGCCCAGCAGCAGGGGGCGTTCGTCCCCGCGCCGCTGTCCGTAGGTGGCCAGCAGGGCCTGCGCCTCGATCGGGTCGCCCAGCTTGGTGCCGGTGCCGTGTGCCTCCACCGCGTCGACCTCGGCGGCGGACAGGCCCGCCGAGGCCAGCGCCTGGCGGATCACCCGCTGCTGGGAGGGGCCGTTGGGGGCGGTCAGGCCGTTGCTGGCGCCGTCCTGGTTGACCGCCGAGCCGCGGACCAGGGCGAGCACCGGGTGGCCGTTGCGGCGGGCGTCGCTGAGGCGCTCCAGCAGCACCAGCCCGGCGCCCTCGGCCCAGGCGGTGCCGTCGGCGGCCGCGGCGAAGGGCTTGCACCGGCCGTCGGCCGCCAGCCCGCGCTGGCGGCTGAACTCGACGAACGCGTCCGGCCGGGCCATCACCGTCACGCCACCGGCGAGCGCCAGCGAGCACTCACCGGCGCGCAGCGCCTGGGCGGCCAGGTGCAGGGCCACCAGCGCCGAGGAGCAGGCGGTGTCCACCGTGACGGCGGGGCCCTCCAGGCCGAAGGTGTAGGCGATCCGCCCCGACGCCACGCTGCCGGCGCTGCCGATGCCCAGGTAGCCCTCGAACTCCTCCGTCGGCTTGGTCATCCGGGAGCCGTAGTCCCGGTAGCTGGAGCCGACGAAGACCCCGCCCCGGCTGCCCTTGAGCGTGGTCGGGTCGATCCCGGCCCGCTCGAACGCCTCCCAGGCCACCTCCAGGAGCAGCCGCTGCTGCGGGTCGACCGAGACCGCCTCGCGCGGCGAGATGCCGAAGAACGCCGGGTCGAAGTCGGCGGCGTCGTACAGGAAGCCGCCCTCGCGGGCGTAGGTGGTGCCGACCGTCCCGCCGTCCGGGTCGTACAGGCCCTCGATGTCCCAGCCGCGGTCGGTGGGGAAGTCCGAGATCGCGTCGGTGCCGCTCATCAGCAGCCGCCACAGGTCCTCCGGCGAGCGCACCTCCCCGGGGAAGCGGCAGCCCATCGCGACGATCGCGACCGGGTCGTCGGCCGCGTCCGCGGCGGCCTCGACCGCTGCCACCGCCCCGGCCACCGCCCCGGCCACCGCAGGGTCGCCGCCCGGGAGCTGGGCGAGCAGGTGGTCGGTGAGCACGGCCGTGGTCGGGAAGTCGAAGACCAGGGTGACCGACAGCCGCAGCCCGGTCGCCTCGGCCAGCCGGTCGCGCAGCTCCACGGCGGTCAGCGAGTCGAAGCCGATGTCCTTGAAGACCCGCCCGGGCTCGATCGCCGACGGATCCGCGTGGCCCAGCACCGCGGCGACCTCGCCGCGGATCAGCTCGCCCAGTGCCGCCCGGCGCTCGGGCAGCGGCAGCGCGGCCAGCCGGGCGGCCGTCGACGACTCCTCACCGGCCGTCGCGGTGTCCGTCGCGGCCTGCGGCAGGTCCTTCAGCACGGCGCTGGGCCGCAGCGCCGTGTAGGCACGGACGAACCGCTCCCAGGCGAAGTCGGCCACCACCACCGCGGTGTCGTCGTGGTCCAGCGCCTGCTGGAGGGCGACCAGCGCGGCGTCGGGGTCCATCGCCGGAAGGCCGTTGCGGATCAGCCGCTCGCTCACCGCGCCGCCGGCCAGGCTCTCCCCGCCCCACAGGCCCCAGGCCACCGAGGTGGCCGTCCGTCCGCCCGCCCGGCGCCGCTCGGCCAGGGCGTCCAGGAAGGCGTTGGCCGCCGCGTAACTGCCCTGCCCCGTGCCGCCCAGCGTGCCGGCCAGCGAGGAGAACAGGACGAAGGCCGACAGCTCGTGGTCCCGGGTCAGCTCGTCCAGGTGCAGCGCCGCGTCCATCTTGGGCCGCAGCACGTACGCCGCCCGCTCCGCCGTCAGCGTGTCCAGCACGCCGTCGTCCAGCACGCCCGCCGCGTGCACCACCGCGCGCAGCGGCCGTCCGGCCGGGATGCCGGCGAGCAGCGTCGCCACCTGCTCCCGGTCGGCCACGTCGCACGCCACCACGGTGGCCTCCGCTCCCGACTCGGCGAGCTCGGCGACGAGTTCGGCACAGCCCGGCGCCGCCGGGCCCTGCCGGCCGGTCAGCAGCAGATGGCGCGCCCCGCCCCGGGCCAGCCAGCGGGCCACCCGCGCGCCCAGCGCGCCGGTGCCGCCGGTGACCAGCACCGTGCCGTCCGTCGGCGCGGTCCAGGTTCGCGCCGGGGTGCGCGAGCCGGTCCCGGCCGCGACCAGCCGACGGGCGAACAGACCGGCGGAGCGCACCGCCACCTGGTCCTCGCCCTCGCCGCCGGCCAGGACCCCGGCCAACCGGGCCCGCGCCCGCTCGTCGAGCCGGGCCGGCAGATCGACCAGCCCGGCCCAGCGCCGCGGGTACTCCACCGCGGCGACCCCGCCGAGGCCCCAGGCCGTGGTCTGCGCCGGGCCACTCAGCGGGTCCGAGCGGCCCACCGACACCGCGCCGCTGGTCGCGCACCACAGCGGGGCGTCCGGGACGGCGTCGCCGAGCGCCTGGAGCAGCGCCACCAGCGCGACCAGTCCGGCCGGCAGCGCGGAGCCCGCCGTGTGCGGCCGCTCGTCCAGCGTCAGCAGCGACAGCACGCCGTCCGGCCGCAGCTCGCCCAGCCGCGCGGCCAGCGCGGCACGGTCGGCGTCGGCGACCGTGAGCACCGCGGCCTCGGCACCGTGCTCGCCCAGCGCCAGGACGCAGTCCGCGACCAGCGGGTGGTCCGCCGCCGACGCCGGGACGGCGACCAGCCAGCTCCCCCTGGGACCGGCGCCCGTGACGGGCGCCAGCGGCCGCCACTGGACCCGGTAGCGCCAGCCGTCGACAGCGGCGCGGTCCCGGCTGCGCCCGAGCCAGTCGCCCAGCGCGGGCAGCACACCGCTCAGCGCCGCGCGGGTGCCGGCGTCCTCGATCCGCAGCGTGTCGGCCAGCGCGTCCGCGTCGCCGCGGCCCACCGCGTTCCAGAAGCCCTCGTCCGGTGCCGCCGCCTCCGGCCGCCCGTCCGCCGCGGGCACCATCCAGAAGTGGGAGCGCTGGAACGGGTAGGTGGGCAGCTCGGTGCGCCGGGCCGACGCGTCGGCGAACGGCGCGGCGAGGTCCACCGCGGCGCCCCGCACGTGCAGTTCGGCCAGCGAGGTGAGGAACCGCTCCCGGCCGCCCTCGTCCCGGCGCAGGGTGCCGGCCACCGCGGCGTCGGTGCCCGCCGCCTCGGCGGCCTGCTCCAGCCAGACGGTCAGCGCGGGGTGGGTGGACGACTCCACGAACACGTCGTAGCCGTCGGCCAGCAGCGCCCGGGCGGCGCGCCCGAACTCCACCGGCCGGCGCAGGTTGCGGTACCAGTAGCCGGCGTCCAACAGCCCGCCGTCCAGCGGCCCGCCGGTGACGGTGGAGTAGAAGACGCTCTCGCCGGCGCGCGGCGACACGTCCGCCAGCAGTGTCAGCAGCTCCTGCTCGATCTCCTCCACCTGGGCCGAGTGCCCGGCGAAGTCCACCCCGGGGACGCGCCAGTTCATCACGCCGTCCTCCGACAGCGCCTCCGACAGCGCGGCCAGCGCGGCCGGATCGCCGGAGAGCGCCACCGAGGTCGGGCTGTTGACCGCCGCCACCCCGATCAGATCGCCGAACGCGGCCAGCCGGTCGGTCAGTTCCTCCACCGCCAGGGGGACGAACAGCATCGCGCCCCGCCCGGCCAGGGCCCGCAGCGCCCGGCTCCGCAGCCCGACCACCTTGGCGCCGTCCTCCAGGCTCAGCGCGCCGGCCACCACCGCGGCGGCGACCTCGCCCTGACTGTGGCCCACCACCGCGTCCGGCACGACGCCGTACGAGCGCCACAGCGCGGCGAGCGAGACCATCATCGCGAACAGCACCGGCTGCACCACGTCCACCCGGTCCATCGGGTCGTCCGAGCGCAGCACCTCCAGCAGCGAGTAGTCCGTGTACGGCGCCAGGGCCCGCTCGCACTCCGCCAGCCGCTCGGCGAACACCGGCTCGGTGTCCAGGAGTTCGAGGGCCATGCCGACCCACTGCGAACCCTGGCCGGGGAAGACGAGCACGGTGCGACCGTGCTGCCCGGCCACGCCCCGGACCAGGCCGGCCCCGGTGCGGCCGGCGATCAGCGCGTCCAGCCCGCGCGCGAACCCGGCCGGCTCGGTGGCGACCACGGCCGCGCGGTGCTCGAAGGCGGTCCTGGTGGTGGCCAGCGACCAGCCGACGTCCACCGGCTCGCGGCCCTGCTCGGCCAGCTCGCGCAGCCGCTCGGCCTGCGCCCGCAACGCCTCCGGGCTGCGCCCGGAGAGCAGCCACGGCACGGCCCGGCGGGCGCCGGCCCGCTCGGCGGCCGCCGGTTCGGCCGGCGGCTGCTCGACGATCACGTGCGCGTTGGTGCCGCTCAGCCCGAACGAGGAGACCCCGGCCCGGCGCGGCCGCTCGCCCCCGCCCTCCCAGGGACGGGCCTCGGTCAGCAGCTCGACGGCGCCCGCCGTCCAGTCCACGTCGGGCGACGGCTCGCCCAGGTGCAGGGAGCGCGGCAGCACGCCGTGCCGCATCGCCAGCACCATCTTCATGATCCCGCCGACTCCCGCGGCGGCCTGGGTGTGCCCGATGTTCGACTTCAGCGAGCCCATCAGCAGCGGCCGGTCCGTCGGGCGGTCCTGGCCGTAGGTGGCCAGCACCGCTTCGGCCTCGATCGGGTCGCCGAGCCGGGTGCCGGTGCCGTGCGCCTCGACCGCGTCGACCTCGGCGCCGGTCAGCCCGGCGTCGGCCAGGGCCTGGCGGATCACCTCGCGCTGCGCCAGGCCGCTGGGGGCGGTCAGCCCGTTGCTGGCGCCGTCCTGGTTGACCGCGGAGCCGCGCAGCACCGCCAGCACCGGGTGGCCGTTGCGCCGCGCGTCGGAGAGGCGCTCCAGCACCAGGAGGCCGACGCCCTCGGCCAGCCCGAAGCCGTCCGCCTCGGCGGAGAAGGACTTGCAGCGGCCGTCGGCGGCTAGGCCGCGCTGGCGGCTGAAGCCGGTCAGCGACAGCGGGGTGCCGATCACCGCGGCGCCGCCGGCCAGCGCGAGCGCGCACTCGCCGGCGCGCAGCGCCCGGGCCGCCAGGTGGACGGCGACCAGCGAGGACGAGCAGGCGGTGTCGACGGTCACCGCCGGGCCGCGCAGGCCCAGCGTGTACGCCACCCGCCCGGTCAGCACGCTCGTCGACACGCCCGCGATGAACAGGCCCTCCAGCTCGTCGGGCACCCGGTCCATGCTGCCGCCGTAGCCTTGGTAGGCGGCGCCGGTGAACACCCCGACCCGGGAGCCCCGCAGGGTGCTCGGGTCGATGCCGGCGCGCTCCAGCGCCTCCCAGGAGGTCTCCAGCAGCAGGCGCTGCTGCGGGTCCATGGCCAGGGCCTCGCGCGGCGAGATGCCGAAGAACGCCGGGTCGAAGTCGCCCGCGTCGCGCAGGAAGCCGCCGGCGGTGCTGTAGCTGGTGCCCGGGCGGTCGGGGTCGGCGTCGAAGAGGCGGGCCAGGTCCCAGCCGCGGTCCGCGGGCAGCTCGCCGATCGCGTCCAGTTCGCCGGCCAGCGCCTGCCACAGCCGCTCGGGGGAGTCGATGTCGCCGGGGTAGCGGCAGCTCATCGACACGATGACGACCGGGTCCTCGTCCGCCGCGAGCGCCGTGACGGCCGCCACCGGAGCGGGCGCACCGGCGCCGAACAGCTCGGTCGCCAGGTGCCGGCCCAGCGCGCTCGCGGAGGAGTAGTCGAAGACCACGGTCACCGGCAGCCGCAGCCCGGTCGCGGTGTTCAGCCGGTTGCGCATCTCCACGGCGGTCAGCGAGTCGAAGCCCAGGTCGCGGAAGGCCCGCGCCGAGTCGACGGCGGAGGCCGAGTCGTGGCCCAGCACCCCGGAGGCGACCGAGCGCACGAGCTCGGTCAGCTCCCGGTCCCGCGCGGCCGCGGGCAGCCGGCCCAGCCGTTCCCGCAGCTCTCCCGCCGCGCCGGCCGGCTCGTCCGGGCCGGGCTCGGCGGCCAGCGCCACCCGCACCTCGGACAGCTCCCCGATCAGCGGGCTCGGCCGTGCCGAGGTGAAGACCGGTGCGAAGCTGCCCCAGTCGACGTCGGCGACGATCGGCACCACCTCGTCGCCGTCCAGCACCTGCTGGAGGGCCGTCACCGCGAGGGCGGGCGGCATGAACACCACGCCCTGCGCCCGCAGCTGCTCCTCCACCAGCTGCGCGGCCATGCCCGCGCCGCCCTCCGGGCTCCAGATGCCCCAGACCACCGAGGTGGCGGCCAGGCCCCGCGCGTGCCGGCGCTCGGCCAGCGCGTCCAGGTAGGCGTTGGAGGCGGCGTAGGCGCCGTGGACGGCACTGCCCCAGATCGAGGAGATGGAGGAGAACAGCACGAAGGCGTCCAGCTCGGCGTCCTGGAACAGCTCGTCGAGGTTGGCCGCGCCGCCGACCTTGGCGTACAGGGTGTCGGCGAACTCGGGCAGGTCGGTGTCGCCCAGCGGTACCAGCAGGCCGGCGCCGGCCGCGTGGAGCACCGAGCGGATCTGCTCGCCGTCGGCGCGCAGCCGCTCCACCAGAGCGCCCAGGGCGGCCCGGTCGGCCACGTCGCAGGCGGCCAGGGTGACCCGGCAGCCGAGTGCGGTCAGCTCCGCCGCGAGTTCGGTCGCGCCGGGCGCCGCCGGCCCGGCCCGGCCGACCAGCACCAGGTGCTCGGCGCCGGCCCGGGCCAGCCAGCGGGCGATCTGGGTGCCGATCCCGCCGGTGCCGCCGGTGATCAGCACGGTCCCGCGCGGCTGCCAGGACCGTCCGGTCCCGCTGCCGGCCGGACGCCGGGTGGCGCGGACCAGCCGGCGCCCGAAGCCGCCGCCCGGGCGCACCGCCACCTGGTCCTCGTCGCCGGCCCCGGCCAGTAGCCGGCCCAGCAGCGCCGAACCCCGGTCGTCCAGCTGCTCGGGGAGGTCCAGCAGGCCGCCCCAGGAGCGCGGGTACTCCAG
The DNA here is from genome assembly GCF_042752535.1 of Kitasatospora sp. NPDC059327. NCBI lineage: Bacteria > Bacillati > Actinomycetota > Actinomycetes > Kitasatosporales > Streptomycetaceae > Kitasatospora > Kitasatospora sp. NPDC059327. Next base: position 10,760 of record NZ_JBHYYB010000010.1, read on the forward strand.
CGCCGCGACCCGGCCGAGCCCCCAGCTCAGCTGCTGGCCGGGCTTCGGCGCGCCGTCCTGCGGCCCGACCGCGACCGCTCCGGCGGTCGCCCACCACAGCGGGCCGCCCACCGTCAGGTCGGCCAGCGCCTGGACCAGCGCCAGGTTCAGCGCGAGGCCGACCGGCACCACCGGGTGCGCCGGGTGCGGCCGTTCGTCCAGCGCCAGCAGCGAGAGCACCCCGTCGAGCGGTGCGGCGGCCGGGCCGGCCAGCCGTTCGGTCAGGACGGCGCGCCCGGTGTCGGCCTCGGCCAGCTCGACGGTCAGCAGCTCGGTGCTGGCCAGCACCCGGGCGCAGGCCGCGACCAGCGGGTGGTCGGCCCGCGCGGCGGGCACCAGCAGCAGCCACCGCCCGGTCGGCGCGGCGTCGTCCGCAGCGGCCGCCAGCCGCCGCCAGGTCACCCGGTAGTACCAGGAGTCGACCCGCTCCTGCTCGCGGCTGCGGGCGTGCCAGCCCGCCAGCGCGGGCAGCACCGTGCTCAGCGGGGCCTGCGGCTCGACGCCGAGCGTGTCGGTGAGTTCGGCGAGGTTGCCCTCGCGCACCGCCGACCAGAACCGCTCACCGGCCGGATCGCTCGTCGGACGCGGCCGGTCGGGGGCCTGGAGCCAGTACCGGCGGCGCTGGAAGGCGTAGCCGGGGAGCTCGACCGGCCCGCCGCGCGGCGCGCCGTAGAGGGCCGGCCAGTGCGGGGAACGGCCCGCCGCGTGCGCCTCGCCGAGGGCCAGCAGGAAGCGGGGGAGTCCGCCCTGGTTGCGGCGGAGCGTGCCGAGCGCGGCCGCCTCCACCTGGGCGGCCTCGGCGCTCTGCTGCACACCGAAGGTCAGCACCGGGTGCGCGCTGGCCTCCACGAAGTAGCGGAAGCCGTCGGCCAGCAGGGCCCGGGTGGCGGCCTCGAACTCCACGGTCTGCCGCAGGTTGCGGTACCAGTAGTCGGCGTCCAGTTCCTCGCCGCCCAGCCGGTGGCCGTCGACGGTGGAGAAGAACGGCAGCCGGGCCGCCGTCGGGCGCACCCCGGCCAGGTCCGAGAGCAGCCGTTCGCGGATCCGCTCGACCTGCGCCGAGTGCGAGGCGTAGTCCACCGGGATCCGGCGGGCGGTCGGGTCCGCGGCGAGCAGTTCCTCGATCGCGCCGTTCTCGCCGCTGACGACGACGCTGGTGGGGCCGTTGACGGCGGCGACGGAGACGCGGTCGTGCCAGGGGGTGATGAGTGCGTGGGCGCGGTCGAGGGGGTGGGTGAGGGAGACCATGCCGCCGGTGCCGGTGATGGTGTGGATGGCTTGGCTGCGCAGGGCGACGACGGTGGCGCCGTCTTCGAGGGTGAGGGCGCCGGCGACGACGGCGGCGGCGATCTCGCCCTGGGAGTGGCCGAGGACGGCGTCGGGGGTGACGCCGTAGGACTCCCAGAGGGCGGCGAGGGAGATCATGACGGCCCAGAGGGCGGGTTGGACGATGTCGACGCGTTCGAGGGGTTCGCCGTCGCGCAGGAGTCGGGTGAGTGACCAGTCGACGTGCGGGGCGAGGGCCTGTTCGCACTGCGCCATCTTCTCGGCGAAGACGGGTGCGGTGTCGAGGAGTTCGACGGCCATGCCGGCCCACTGCGAACCCTGCCCCGGGAAGACGAAAGCGGTCTTCCCGGCCGGACCGGCGGTGCCCAGCACCACGTTCGGCGCCGTCCGGTCGGCGGCCAGTGCCTCCAGCGCGGTCGTGAAGCCCGCGGCGTCCTCGGCGACCAGCACCGCGCGGTGCTCGAAGGCGGTGCGGGTGGTGGCCAGCGCCCGGCCGATCTCCGCCGGGTCGTGCGCGGGGCCGTCGGCCAGGGACGCGGCCAGCCGGGCGGCCTGGGCGCGGAGCGCCCGCGGGTCGCGCGCCGACAGCACCCAGGGCAGCGGGCCGGCCGCAGCCGGGGCCGGGGCGGTGGCGTCCGCGTCGGCCGGGCCCGCGGCGTCCGGCAGGTCCCCGGCGGTCTCGGCGTCGGGCGCCTGCTCGACGATCGCGTGCGCGTTGGTGCCGCCCACCCCGAAACCGGAGACCCCGGCGCGGCGCGGCCGCTCGCCCGCGGTCTTCCAGGGGCGGGCCTCGGTCAGCAGCTCGACCGCGCCCGCCGACCAGTCGACGAACGGGGTGGGCTCGTCCACGTGCAGGGTCTTCGGCAGCACCCCGTGCCGCATCGCCTGCACCATCTTGATCACGCCGCCGACCCCGGCGGCGGCCGAGCTGTGGCCGATGTTGGACTTCAGCGAGCCCAGCCACAGCGGCCGTCCCTCCGGCCGCCGCTGTCCGTAGGTGGCCAGCAGGGCCTGCGCCTCGATCGGGTCGCCGAGCCGGGTGCCGGTGCCGTGCGCCTCCACCGCGTCCACCTCGGCGGCCGACAGCCGCGCGTCGGCCAGCGCGTCGGTGATCACCCGCTGCTGGGAGGGGCCGCTGGGCGCGGTCAGGCCGTTGCTGGCGCCGTCCTGGTTGACCGCGGTGCCGCGGATGACGGCGAGCACCCGGTGGCCGCGGGCCACGGCGTCGGAGAGCCGCTCCAACAGCAGCACACCGACGCCCTCGGACCAGCCGGTGCCGTCGGCCGCGCCCGCGAACGCCTTGCAGCGCCCGTCGGCGGACAGCGCCCGCTGCCGGCTGAACGCCACGAACGCGTCCGGGGTGGCGAGCACCGACACCCCACCGGTCAGCGCGAGCTCGCACTCGCCCGAGCGCAGCGAGCGCACCGCCAGGTGCAGGGCCACCAACGAGGAGGAGCAGGCGGTGTCCATGGTGATCGCGGGACCCTCCAGGCCCAGCGTGTACGAGACCCGCCCGGAGAGCACGCTGCTCGCCGTCCCGGTCTCCAGCAGTCCCTCGACCTCGGGCAGTCCCCGGGCACCCGCCCCGTAGTCGTTGCCGATCGCGCCGACGAAGACACCGGTCCGGCTGCCGCGCAGCGCGGCCGGGTCGAGACCGGCGCGCTCGACGGTCTCCCAGCAGGTCTCCAGCAGCAACCGCTGCTGCGGGTCCATGGCCAGCGCCTCACGCGGCGAGATCCCGAAGAAGCCGGCGTCGAACTCGTCGGCCTGGTGGAGGAATCCGCCGCTGCGGGTGTACGAGGTACCGGTGTGGTCCGGGTCCGGGTGGTACAGCCCCTCGACGTCCCAGCCGCGGTTGTCGGGCCAGTCGCCGATGGCGTCCTCACCGCGCTCGACCAGCTCCCACAGCCGCTCGGGCGAGTCCACCCCGCCCGGGTAGCGGCAGCCCATCGAGACGATGGCGATCGGCTCGTGCCGGGCGTCCTCGGCGGCCCGCAGTTCGCGCCGCGCGTCGCCCAGGTCGGCAGTGGCTCGCCTGAGGTAGTCGAGAAGCTTCTCGTTGTCCGGCATCAGTTCCAGCTCTCCCTCAGGCCATTCCGAAGTCGTTGTCGAGCAGGTCGAAGAGTTCGTCGGCGGTCGCCGCCGCCAGGGTCACCGGCGGCTCGGCCTCGGCCGGGTCCCGGTCGGCCCGTTCGCCCCAGCCGCGCAGCAGCTCGCGCAGCCGGGAGCCGATCTCGCGGCCGCCCGGCCCGGCCGGGTCGAGCGAGGCCAGGGCCTTTTCCAGCAGGTCGAGTTCGGCCTCGGCCGGGCCGCGCTCCGGTGGGCGGAGACCGCGCTCCAGCAGCGCGGCCAGCGCGGCCGGGCTCGGGTGGTCGAAGATCGCCGTCGGTGGCAGCGACACGCCGGTGACCGCGCTCAGCCGGTTGCGGAAGCGCACCGCGAGCATCGAGTCGAAGCCCAGGTCGGCGAACGGCCGGTCGGGCCGCACGGCCGCCGCCGAGGCGTGCCCGAGGGCCGCGGCCGCGTGGGCGCCGACCAGCTCGACCAGCACCCGGTGCCGCTCCGCCCGGTCCAGCGGCGCCAGCCGCAGTGCCAGGTCGCCGGCCGGGTCCGTCGCGCCGTCCGTCCCACCGGCCGCCACCGGGTCGCCGACCGGGACGGCGGGAGCCGCCGCGGCGCCGGCGGCCAGGGCCGCCCAGCCGCCGCGCCCGGGGGTGGGCAGCCAGTAGCGCTCGCGGGCGAAGGCGTAGGTGGGCAGCCGGTCCGGCCGCAGGGGGCGCTCGGCCCGCCAGGCGACCGGCGCGCCCGCCGTCCAGGCCTCGGCCAGCGCCCGCAGCAGGCGGTCGGGTCCGCCCTCCCCGCGCCGCAGGGTCGGGACGGCGGTGGCCGGCCGTCCGGCGGCCTGCGCCGAGCCGTCGACCGCCGCCACCAGCACCGGGTGCGGGCTCACCTCGACGAACAGCTCGTACCCGGCCGTCAGCAGCGCCGAGACCGCGGTGTCGAAGACGACCGGCTCGCGCAGATTGCGGTACCAGTACGCGGAGTCCAGCAGCGCGCCGTCGATCCGCCCGCCGGTGACCGCCGAGAAGATCGGGACCTCGGCGGGCCGGGGCCGCACCGAGGCGAGGTGCGCCAGCAACTCCTCGCGCACCTCGGCGACCTGCGCGGAGTGCGCCGCGTACGCCACCGGGATCCGCCGGGCCCGCACCCCGGCGCGCTCGCAGTCGGCCAGCAGCGCGACGAGCCGCTCCGGCACGCCGGCCACCACCACCGCCCGCGGCCCGTTGACCGCGGCCACGGCGAGCTCCGACCCGTACGGTTCGAGCAGCTCGGTGACCCGGTCCAGCGCGGCCGACACGGAGACCATCCCGCCCGCGCCGTCCAGTCGGCGCAGTACCCGGCTGCGCAGGGCGACGACGGTGGCGCCGTCCTCCAGGGAGAGGGCGCCGGCGACGACGGCGGCGGCGATCTCGCCCTGGCTGTGGCCGACCACGGCGGCCGGTTCGACGCCGTACGAGCGCCACAGCGCGGCCAGCGAGACCATCACCGCCCACAGCGCCGGCTGCACCACCTCGACCCGGTCCAGCGGGTCGCCGGCGCGCAGCAGCCCGGTCAGCGACCAGTCGACGTGCGGGGCGAGGGCCTTCTCGCACTGCGCCATCCTCTCGGCGAAGACGGGTGCGGTGTCGAGGAGTTCGACGGCCATGCCGGCCCACTGCGAACCCTGGCCGGGGAAGACGAAGACCGTGCCCGGCGCGCCCGCGCGCCCCTCGAACACCCCGCCCGAGGGCAGGCCCTCGGCCAGCGCGGCCAGTTCGGCGCGCAGCGCGTCGCGGTCCACGCCGACCAGGGCGGCCCGCTGGGGCAGCGCGGCCCGGCCGGTGGCCAGGGTGCGGGCGGTCTCGGTCGCGGTGAGCCCGGGGTCGGCGTCGATCGCGGCCAGCAGCCGGCCGGCCTGTCGGCGCAGCCCGGCCGCGTCGCGGGCCGAGAGCAGCCAGGGCAGTCCGGTCGCGCCGGTCGTACCGTCCGTGCCGGTGCCGCCGGTCGTGCCGCTCGCGTCGCCGGCCCCGGCCGGAGCGGGCTCGGGGGCCTGCTCCAGGACGGCGTGCGCGTTGGTGCCGCTCATCCCGAACGAGGAGACGGCGATCCGGCGCGGGCGCCCGTCCTCGGTCTCCCACGGGCGTGCCTCGGTCAGCAGCTCGACCGAGCCCGCCGACCAGTCCACCCGGGTCGAGGGCCGCTCCGCGTGCAGGGTCCTGGGCAGGACGGCGTGCCGCAGCGCCAGCACGCTCTTGATCACCCCGGCGACGCCCGAGGCGGCCTGGGTGTGGCCGATGTTGGACTTCAGCGAACCCAGCCACAGCGGCTTGCCCGCCGGGCGGCCCTGCCCGTAGGTGGCCAGCAGCGCGCCCGCCTCGATCGGGTCGCCCAGCGTGGTGCCGGTGCCGTGCGCCTCCACCGCGTCCACCTCGGCGGCCGACAGCCCGGAGTTGGCCAGCGCCTGACGGATCACTCGCTGCTGGGCCGGCCCGTTGGGCGCCGTGAGCCCGTTGCTGGCACCGTCCTGGTTGATCGCCGTGCCGCGGACCACGGCCAGCACCGGGTGGCCCAGGCGCCGGGCCTCGGCCAGCGTCTCGACCAGCAGGACGCCCACCCCTTCCGACCAGCCGGTGCCGCCGGCCTCGTCGGAGAACGAGCGGCACCGCCCGTCGGCGGCCAGCCCGCGCTGGCGGCTGAACTCCACGAACGCGTCCGGGCTCGCCATCACCGCCGCCCCGCCGACCAGGGCGAACGAGCACTCCCGGGCCCGCAGCGACTGCCCGGCCAGGTGCAGCGCCACCAGCGAGGAGGAGCAGGCGGTCTCCACCGTCACGGCCGGGCCCTCCAGGCCCAGCGTGTAGGCGATCCGGCCGGAGGCCACACTGGTCACCGTGCCGCTGAGCAGGTGGCCCTCGACGTCGGCCGCCGGATCCTGCGGCCCGGCGCCGTAGCCCTGCGCGGCCACGCCGAGGAAGACCCCGCCGCCACTGCCCCGCAGCCCCGCCGGGTCCAGACCGGCCCGCTCCACGGCCTCCCAGGCGGTCTCCAGCAGCAGGCGCTGCTGCGGGTCCATGGCCAGTGCCTCGCGCGGCGAGATGCCGAAGAACGCGGCGTCGAACTCGCCCGCGTCGTGCAGGAATCCGCCCGCGGTGGCGTAGAAGGTGCCGGGCGCCTCCGGGTCGCCGCTGTACAGCGCGTCCAGCGGCCAGCCGCGGTCGGTGGGCAGCCCGCCCACCGCGTCCGTGCCGTCGGCGACCAGCCGCCACAGGTCCTCCGGGGAGCGCACCCCGCCGGGGAACCGGCAGGCCATCCCCACCACGGCCAGCGGCTCGTCCACCGGCAGCGGACCCCCGGTCGCGGCGACCGCGCCGCCGGCCCGACCGGCCGGCCGGTCGACCAGCAGCGACAGCAGGTGCTCGGCCAGCGCGGTGGCGGTCGGGTGGTCGAAGACGGTGGTGACGGCCAGTTCCAGACCGGTCGCGGTGACCAGCCGGTTGCGCAGGTCGACGGCGGTCAGCGAGTCGAAACCGACCTCGCGGAACGGCCGTTCGGGGTCCACTGCGGTCGCGTCGGCGTACCCGAGCGCGGCCGCCGACTCGCCGCGCACCAGATCCACCAGAAGCCGCTGCCGGGCCTCGGGGCCCAGCGGTGCCAGCCCGGCCCGGAGCAGGGCACCGGGGGACGACTCCGCGTCCGGAACGTTCCGCGGTCCACCGTCGCCCCGGTCCTCGCCCCCGTCCCCGCCCCGGCCGTCGTCGGCGGACGCCGTCCGGGCGGCGGTCAGGTCGGCCAGCAGCGGGCTGCGCCGGGCCGACTCGAAGAGCGCCGCGAAGCGGGTCCAGTCCAGATCGGCCACCACGAGGTGCGTCTCGTCCAGCTCCAGGGCCTGCTCCAGCGCGTCCAGCGCGGTCGCGGGCGCCATCGGGCGCAGCCCCAGCGCGCGCAGCAGCTCGCCGGTGGGGCCCTCGGCCATCCCCGCCCCCGCCCACGGCCCCCAGGCCACCGAGGTCGCGGGCAGGCCGCGCGAGCGCCGGTGCTCGGCCAGCGCGTCCAGCTGGGCGTTGGCGGCGGCGTACGCCCCCTGCCCGGCGCTGCCCCAGGCCGCCGACACCGACGAGAACAGGACGAAGGCCTCGATCCGCCGGCCCTCCAGGAGGGCGTCCAGGTTGGCCGCGCCCGCCGCCTTCGCGGCGCACTCGGCGGCCCAACCCTCCGGCGTGCAGCGGGCCAACGGCGTGTCGGAGGTCAGCCCGGCGGCGTGCACCACCGCGTCGACCCGCTCCTCGCCGAGCCCGTCCAGCAGGGCGGCCAGCGCGGCGCGGTCCGCCACGTCGCAGGCCGCCACCGTGACCTCGGTGCCGAGCGCGGTCAGTTCGGCGGCCAGCCGCTGCGCGCCCGGGGCGGCTGGACCGCGCCGGCTCGTCAGCACCAGGCGCCGGGTGCCGGTACGGGCCAGCCGCCGGGCCAGGTGGGCGCCCAGCCCGCCGGTCCCGCCGGTGATCAGCACCGTGCCGCGCAGGGTCGCGAAACCCGCCGACGGGGCGGTGGCGGCCGGGACCGGGGAGCGGCGCAGCCGGCGGCTCAGCAGACCGGACGGGCGGACCGCGAGCTGGTCGTCACCGCCCGCTCCGGCCAGTACCGCGCACAGCCCCTCCCAGGCCGCGTCGTCCGGCTCGGCGGGGAGGTCCACCAGCCCGCCCCAGCGCTCGGGGTGCTCCAAGGCGGCGACCCGCCCCAGGCCCCAGAGCCGGGCCCGCTCGGGCCGCCCGACCGGCTGCCCGCCGGCCGCCACCGCGCCCCGGGTCGCGCACCACAGCGGCGCGGTCACCCCGGCGTCGCCCAACGCCTGGACCAGGACGAGCAGGTCGACGTCGGTGCCGGGCAGGGCCAGGACCCCGTCGACGGCGGCGGGCAGCCGGCCGGCCAGCGCGGCGCGGTCCGTGTCGTACGCCGTCCGCAGCAGCTCGACCTCGGCGCCCCGGGCGGCCAGCGCCCGCGCGGCGTCGGCGGCGTGACCGTCCGCGTCGGCGCCCTCGGGCAGCACCAGCAGCCAGCGGCCCGTGAGCCGGGCCGCCGGCTCCGGCTCCAGCGGCTGCCAGTCGATCCGGTAGCGCAGGCGCTCGGTGGCCGGGGCGGCGACGGCGGGCGCCGGCCAGAACCGGCGGTGCTGGAACGGATAGCCCGGCAGCTCGACCCGGCCGGCGCCGGTGCCCCCGGGACTCCAGTCCACCGCCGTGCCGTGCACGTACAGCCGGGCCAGCGCGGCCGTCACCGACTCGTCCTCCGCCCGCCCCTCGCGCAGCAGCGCCACCGCAGCGCCCTCGGGGGTGTCCGGCAGGCACTCCTGCACCAGCGCGGAGAGCACCCCGCCGGCGCCCAGCTCCACGAAGCGGTCGGCGCCCTCGGCCCGGAGCCGCCGCACGCCGTCCAGGAACCGGACGGTGCCGCGCGCGTGCCGCACCCAGTAGTCGGGGGAGCACAGCTGCTCGGCGCCGGCCGGCCCACCGGTGAGGTCGGAGATCACCGGCAGCGTCGGCGGTCGGTACGCCAGGCCCGCCGCGACCTCCCGGAAGGCCGCCAGCATCGGCTCCAGCCGCGCGGAGTGGAAGGCGGTGCCCACCGCCAGCCGCTTGGTCCGCCGCCCGCGCGCCCGGAACTCGTCCGCCACGGCCAGCACCGCCGCGCGGTCACCGGAGAGCACGCAGGAACGTGGCCCGTTCACCGCGGCCAGGTCGACCCCCGGCACGGCCGGCACCGCCGCGAGCTCCTCCTCGGTCGCCTCGACGGCCACCATCGCGCCGCCCTCGGGCAGCTCGTCCATCAGCCGGCCGCGCGCGGCCACCAGCGCGCTCGCGTCCGCCAGGTCCAGTACCCCGGCCGCGTGCGCGGCGGACAGCTCGCCGATCGAGTGCCCCAGCAACAGGTCGGGCCGCACACCGTGGTGCTCCAGCAGGCGCAGCAGCGCGGTCTGCAGGGCGAACAGCGCGGGCTGGGTGTACCGGGTGCGGTCCAGCAGCCCGGCCTCCGTACTGCCCGGCGCGGCGAACATCACCTCGCGCAGCGGCCGGTCCAGATGCGGATCCAGCGCCGCCAGCACCTCGTCCAGCGCGTCGGCGAAGACCGGCTCGGCACGGTACAGCCCGGCCCCGGCCCCGGCCCGCTGGCTGCCCTGGCCCGGGAGGAGGAACGCCGTCCGTCCGCCCGCCCGCACCACGCCGGTGGTCACCGCCGCCGAACGGGCGCCGTCGGCCAGCGCCCGCAGGCCCTCGCGCAGCGCCGTCCGGTCCGCGCCGTGCACGGCGGCCCGGTGCTCCAGACCGGCCCGGCTCACCGCGAGGGCCCGGCCCAGCTCCGCGAGGTCGACCTCCTCCCGCCCGTCCAGACGGCCGATCAGCTGCTCGGCTCGGGCCCGCAGGGCGGCCGGGCCCCGGGCCGACAGCAGCAGCGGCGCACGGCGCGCGGGCAGCGGCGCCCGCACGGGCCGGTCGGGTGCCTGCTCCACGATCACATGGGCGTTGGTGCCGCTGATCCCGAACGAGGAGACGCCCGCCCGGCGCGGCCGGCCGGTGTCCGGCCAGGCGACGGACTCGGTCAGCAGCCGCACCGTGCCCGAGGACCAGTCCACGTGCGGGTTGGGCTCCGTGATGTGCAGGCTCCGGGGCAGCAGGCCGTGCCGCAGCGCCAGGACCGTCTTGATCACCCCGGCGACCCCGGCGGCGGCCTGGGTGTGGCCCAGGTTGGACTTGACGGAGCCGAGCAGCAGCGGCCGGTCCGCGGCCCGGCCGCGCCCGTACACCGCCTGCAGCGCCTGGGCCTCGATCGGGTCGCCGAGCCGGGTGCCGGTGCCGTGCGCCTCCACCGCGTCGACCTGGTCGGCGGTCAGCCCCGCGTCGGCCAGCGCGGCCTGGATGACCCGCTGCTGGGAGGGGCCGTTGGGCGCGGTCAGGCCGTTGCTGGCGCCGTCCTGGTTGACCGCGGTGCCCCGGATGACGGCCAGCACCCGGTGGTCGCGGGCCACGGCGTCGGAGAGCCGCTCCAGCACCAGCACGCCGACGCCCTCGCCCCAGCCGGTGCCGTCCGCGTCCGCCGAGAAGGCCTTGCACCGCCCGTCCGGCGCCAGCCCGCGCTGACGGCTGAACTCCACGAACAGCTTGGGCGTGCTCATCACCGTGACCCCGCCGGCCAGCGCCAGCTCGCACTCCCCGCGCCGCAGCGACTGGGCCGCCAGGTGGAGGGCGACCAGCGAGGACGAGCAGGCGGTGTCCACGGTCAGCGCCGGACCCTCCAGCCCCAGGGCGTAGGAGATCCGGCCGGAGAGCACACTGGCCGTGTTGCCGGTGAGCAGGTGGCCCTCGGAGATCCCCTCGGCACCCGCCAGCGCGTCCACGTAGTCCTGGCCGTTCGTGCCGACGAAGACACCGACCCGGCCGCCGCGCAGCGCCGACGGGTCCTGCCCGGAGTCCTCGACCGCCTGCCAGGCGGTCTCCAGCAGCAGGCGCTGCTGCGGGTCCATGGCCAGCGCCTCGCGCGGGCTCACCCCGAAGAACTCGGCGTCGAAGCCGCCGGCGTCCGCCAGGAAGGCGCCGCTGCGGCTGTAGGTCGTGCCGGGGCGGTCCGGGTCCGGGTCGAACAGCCGCTCGGTGTCCCAGCCGCGGTCGGCCGGCCAGTCACCGACGGCGTCCCGGCCCTCGGCCAGCAGCTCCCACAGCTCCTGCGGCGAGCCCACCCCGCCCGGGAAGCGGCAGGCCATGCCGACCAGGGCCAGCGGCTCGTCCCCGGCCGGCCCGGTGGCCGCGCCGCCCCCGGCCGCACCGGCGGTGCCCGGTTCGGCCGGCTCCCGCGCCAGACCCAGCTCGGCCAGCAGCCGCACCGCCACCGCGTGCGGCGTCGGGTGGTCGAAGAGCACGGTCGCGGGCAGCCGCAGACCGGTCGCCGTACCCAGCCGGTTGCGCAGCTCGACGGCGGTCAGCGAGTCGAAGCCCAGCTCGGCGAACGCCCGCGCGGGCAACACGGCCCCGCTGTCGGCGTGCCGCAACACGGCCGCGGCGCCGGCGCGCACCAGGTCGGTCAGCAGGTGCAGCCGCTCGCCCGGGGACAGCGGGGCCAGCCGGCCGGCCAGCTCGCCGGGCCGGTCCACCGGCGCGGGCCGGACCTCGGCGGGCTCCGCGGCGGCGGCCACCGGCAGCCGTCCCAGCAGCGCCGACCGCAGTCCGGACGACTCGGCCAGCCGCCGCCAGTCCACGTCCGCGACCACCACCAGCTCGTCGTCCTCGCCCAGCGCGCGGGCCACCGCGGTGATCGCGCTGCGCGGTGACATGGTCGGCAGACCGCGCTCGCCCAACCGCCGGGCCACCTCGTCGGCCAGCATGCCGGCGCCCGCGCCGCCGGTTCCCCGCTCGGCCCCGTCGGTGCCCCAGGCACCCCAGGCGATCGCGGTACCCGGCAGGCCGGCCGCCCGGCGCCGCGCGACCAGCGCGTCCAGGGCGGCGTTGGCCGTCGCGTAGTTGCCCTGACCGGCGTTGCCGACCACGCCCGTCACCGAGCTGAACACCACGAAGGCGGACAGCTCCAGGTCGGCCGTCAACTCCTCCAGCAGCAGGGCCGCGGTCAGCTTGGCGCGCAGCGAGAACGCCATCCGCTCGGGCGTCAGCGCGTCCAGCACCCCGTCGTCCAGCGCCCCGGCGGCGTGCACCACCGCGTCCGGCCGGTACGCGGCGACCACCGCGGCGAGCCGCTGCCGGTCCGTCACGTCGCAGGCCAACGGCTCCACGGCCGGCCCGAGCTCCGCCCGCAGCGCCGCCGCCCCGGGCGCCGCCGCACCCCGGCGGCTGAGCAGCACCACCCGCTCGGCACCCTGCGCCACCAGGCGGCGTGCCAGCTGCGCCCCGACCGCGCCGGTCCCGCCGGTCACCAGCACCGTCCCGGCCGGCCGCCACACCGCCGCGCCCGGCCCGGAGTCCCCGGCCGCCCGGACGGGGGCGGCCAGCAGGCGGCGCCCGTGCACGCCCGTGGACCGCACCGCGACCTGCTCCTCGTCCCGCGGCGCCGCGAGCACCGCGCACAGTCGCCGCGCCGCCCGCTCGTCCAGTCCCGCGCCGTCGGCGGGCGGAAGGTCCACCAGCCCGCCCCAGCGCTCGGGGTGCTCCAGCGCCACCGTGCGCGCCAGCCCGGCCACGGCACCCTGCACCGGGCCGCCCGGCCGCTCACCCGCGCCGAGCACCGCCGTCCCGCTGACCAGGCACCACAGCGGCGCTCCCACGCCCGCGTCGCCCAGTGCCTGCACGAGGGCCAGGGTCAGCGCGACCGCGCCCGGCAGATCGGCGAACTCCGGGTGCGGGCGTTCCTCGTGGGCCAGCAGCGAGAGCACCCCGGCCGGTGCCTCCCCCTCGCCGAGCGCCTCGGCCACCCGCTCCGCCAGCGCCTCGCGCCCCGCTCCGGGACCTGTCACGGTGAGCGGGAGCACGTCCAGGCCCACCGCGGCGAGCGCCTCGACCACCCGGTCGGCGGCGCCGCTCTCCGGCAGCACGGCCAGCCAGCGGCCCGCCGGCGCCTCGGCCGGCTTCAGGCCCAGCGGCTGCCAGCCGATCCGGTAGCGCCAGGAGTCGGCCTCGGCGGTCGCGGCCCGTTCGGCCCGCCAGTCCGCCAGCGCGGGCAGCACCTCGCCGAGCGCGGCCGGACTCACCTGGAGCTCGGCCGACAGCGCGGCCGGCTCCTGGCGCTCCAGGACGTCCCACAGAGCGTCGGCGGACGGGCGCGCATCCGGGGGCGTGGTCGTCCTCGGGGCGAGCCAGAACCGTTCCCGCTGGAAGGGGTAGGTGGGTAGTTCGACGCGTCGGCCTCGGGGGATGGTGGTGGTCCAGTCGATGGTGAGGCCGGTGGTCCAGGCGTGGGCGAGGGAGGTGAGGAGGCGTCGTCGGTCGCCGTGGTCGCGGCGCAGGGTGGGGAGGGTGACGGCGGTGTCGAGGGTGTTCTCGATGGCGGGGGTCAGGACGGGGTGGGGGCTGGTTTCGACGAAGTGGGTGTGGCCGGTTTCGTGGAGGGTCTCCAGGGCTTGGGTGAGGAGGACGGGTTGGCGCAGGTTGGTGTACCAGTAGGTGGTGTCGGGTGGGGTGGTGAGCCAGTCGCCGGTGACGGTGGAGTACATCGGGATCCGTGGTGCCCGGGCTTCGATTCCGGCGAGGTCGGTCAGGATGCGTCGCCGCAGCCGGTCGACGTGTGGGGAGTGTGAGGCGTAGTCGACGGGGATCGTTCGGGCCCGTACGCCGTCGTGTTCGCAGGTGGTGAGGAGTTGGGTGAGGGCGTCGTTGTCGCCGGCGACGACGGTGGTGGTGGGGGAGTTGTGGGCGGCTATGGAGATGCGGTCGGTCCAGGGGGCGAGCAGTTCGGTGGTGCGTTCGGCGGAGAGTGCGAGGGAGACCATGCCGCCGTCACCGGCGATGGTGTGCAGGGCCCGGCTGCGCAGGGCTGAGACCCGGGCGCCGTCTTCGAGGGTGAGGGCGCCGGCGACGACGGCGGCGGCGATCTCGCCCTGGGAGTGGCCGAGGACGGCGTCGGGGTGGACGCCGTGGTGCTGCCAGAGCGCGGCGAGGGAGACCATGACGGCCCAGAGGGCGGGTTGGACGATGTCGACGCGCTCCAACGGTTCGCCCTCGCGCAGGAGTTCGGTGAGGGACCAGTCGACGTGCGGGGCCAGGGCCTGCTCGCACTGCGCGATCCGCTCGGCGAAGACGGGCTCGGTGTCCAGGAGCGGGGCGGCCATGCCGGGCCATTGGGAGCCTTGGCCGGGGAACACGAAGACCGTGCGCCCGCGCGGTTCCGGCGCGCCCTGGAGGAGCCGGGGGTCCGGGCTTCCGCCGGACAGCGCGGTGAGGGCGTCGCGCAGTCCGTCGGCGGTGCCGACGGCGACGGCGCGGTGGTCGAAGACCGCGCGGCCGGTGGCGAGCGAGTGGGCGATGTCGGCGGGGTTTCCGTCGAGGGTGAGCAGCCGATCGGCTTGGTCGCGCAGGGCTTCGGGGGAGCGGGCGGACAGCGGCCAGGGGACGATGGTGTCCCTGTCGTTCGACGGTTCCGCGGGCTGTTCCTCGGGGGCTTGTTCGAGGACGACGTGGGCGTTGGTGCCGCTCACGCCGAAGGAGGAGACGCCGGCTCGGCGTGGCCGTCCGCCCTGGGTCCGCCAGTCCCGTGCCTCGGTGAGCAGTTCCACCGCGCCCGTCGACCAGTCGACGTGCGGGGTCGGGTCGTCCACGTGCAGGGTCCTGGGCAGCACGCCGTGCCGCATCGCCAGCACCATCTTCATGACGCCCGCCACCCCGGCCGCGGCCTGGGTGTGGCCGATGTTGGACTTCAACGACCCCAGGAGCAGCGGCTGTTCGGCGGGCCGCTGCCGGCCGTAGGTGGCCAGCAGGGCCTGGGCCTCGATCGGGTCGCCGAGCGTGGTGCCGGTGCCGTGCGCCTCGACCGCGTCGACCTGGTCGGCGGTCAGCCCCGCGTCGGCCAGCGCGGCCCCGATGACCCGCTGCTGGGAGGGGCCGTTGGGGGCGGTCAGGCCGTTGCTGGCGCCGTCCTGGTTGACCGCCGAGCCGCGCAGCACCGCCAGCACCGGGTGGCCGCCGCGGCGGGCGTCGGAGAGGCGCTCCAGCACCAGCACGCCCGCGCCCTCGGCCAGGCCGAAACCGTCGGCGGCGGCCGCGAAGGCCTTGCACCGCCCGTCCGGCGCGAGCCCGCCCTGCCGGCTGAACTCCATGAACATGCCGGGCGTGCTCATCACGGTCACGCCGCCCGCCAGGGCCAGGTCGCACTCCCCGCGCCGCAGGGACTGGGCGGCCAGGTGGAGGGCGACCAGCGAGGAGGAGCAGGCGGTGTCCACCGTGACGGCCGGGCCCTCCAGGCCGAACACGTACGACACGCGGCCCGAGGCCACACTGCCGGCGGTGCCCGTCAGCAGGTGACCGGAGTGCTCCGAGCCGGAGGTGAGGTCCGGGCCGTAGTCCATCGCCATCGCGCCGACG
Organism: Kitasatospora sp. NPDC059327; assembly: GCF_042752535.1. Classification (NCBI taxonomy): domain Bacteria; kingdom Bacillati; phylum Actinomycetota; class Actinomycetes; order Kitasatosporales; family Streptomycetaceae; genus Kitasatospora; species Kitasatospora sp. NPDC059327. Next base: position 26,134 of record NZ_JBHYYB010000010.1, read on the forward strand.
AAGACCCCCGTTCGACTGCCGCGCAGCGATCCGGGCTCGATCCCGGCCCGCTCGAAGGCCTCCCAGGAGGTCTCCAGGAGCAGCCGCTGCTGCGGGTCCATCGCCTCCGCCTCGCGCGGCGAAATCCCGAAGAACCCGGCGTCGAAGAGGTCGGCCCCGGCCAGGAAGCCGGCCTCGCGCTGGTAGTAGCGGCCGGGCTCGCGGCCCTCGGGCGCGTAGCCGGCGGCGAGGTCCCAGCCGCGTCCGGACGGGAACGCCCCGACCGCGTCGCCGCCCGCCGCCACCAGCTCCCACAGCCGCTCCGGCGAGTCCACCCCGCCCGGGAAGCGGCAGCCCATCGCGACGATCACCACCGGGTCGTCCCGGTCGGCGGGAACGGGCGCGGCCGCCGCCCGGACGTCGTCGTCGGCCCCGGTCAGCTCGGCCAGCAGGAACTCCGCGACCGCGCGCGGGGTCGGCCGGTCGAAGACCAGGGTGGCGGGGAGGTTCAGCCCCGTCGCCGCGCCGATCCGGTTGCGGGTCGCCAGCGCGCTGACCGAGTCCAGCCCGAGCGCCACGAAGCTGTGGTCGGCGTGCACCGGCCCGCCGCGACCCAGCGCCTCGTTGACCGCCCCGCCGACGAGGTCGAGCAGCAGTGCGCGCTGCCGCTCCTCGGCCAGCCCGGCGAGCCGGTGCGCCAGCCCGACGGAGCCGTCGGCACCGTCCGCGGCCGCTTCCGGCTGCCCGTCGGCCGCCGGGCCGGCGGACCGCCACGCCTCGTCGGCCTCCCAGGACGGCTCCACGGCCCGCCCGCCAGCCTCGGCCGCGAGCGCGGCCAGGTCCGGGGCGTGCCCGTCCACGAACAGTTCGCCGAGGGCCGTCCGCACCCGCTGCGGCCCGCCCTGGCCGCGCCGCAGCGAACCGCGGACCCGGGCGTCCAGCCCGGCGGCTCGGGCGGTCTCCTGGAGCGCCGAGGTCAGCACCGGGTGCGGGCTGACCTCCAGCAGCAGCCGGTGGCCGTCGGCCAGCAGCGCCGTGGCGGCCTCCGCGAACCGCACGGTGCCGCGCAGGTTGCGGCACCAGTGGTCGGCGTCCAGCACCGGGTCGGCCAGCCGCCCGCCGGTCAGGCCCGAGTAGAACGGCAGCCGCGCGGGCCGGGGCCGCAGCGGGGCGAGCGCGGCGCGCAGCTCGGGCAGGATCGAGTCGATGTGCGCGGAGTGCGCGGCCAGCCCGACCGCGACCAGCCGCGCGTGCACGCCGAGTTCGCCGGAGCGCGCGACCAGGTCGGCGGCGGCCTCGGCGTCGCCCGAGACGACCACCGAGCCGGGTCCGTTGACCGCGGCCACCGTCAGCCGTCCGTGCCAGCGCTCCAGCAGCGGGCGGACCCGCTCGGCGGGGGCCATCACGGAGACCATCTCGCCGCGTCCGGTCAGCGTGGCCTGCAAGCGGCTCCAGTGCGCGACCACCCGGGCCGCGTCCTCCAGGTCCAGGGCCCCACTGACCACGGCGGAGCTGATCTCGCCCATGCTGTGCCCCAGCACGGCGGCGGGCCGCACCCCGTGGCTCTCCCAGAGCGCGACCAGCGCGAGCGTCACGGCGAACAGGGCCGGCTGCACCACCGCGGCGCCGTCCAGCGCGGGCGCGCCCGCCGTGCCGCGCAGTACGTCCCGCACCGACCAGCCGGTGAACGGCTCCAGTGCCTGCGCGCAGTCGTCCAGCCGGGCCGCGAAGGCCGGTGCCCGGTCCAGCAGTTCCACGGCCATACCGGGCCACTGGGACCCCTGGCCGGGGAAGACGAAGGCCACGGTGCCGTCCCCGGCGGTCCCGGTCAGCGGCACCGGTGCCGTCCCCGCGCCCGCCGGCCCCGTCGTGCCCACCGTCCCCCCGGCCAGCGCGGCGAGTTGTGCCAGCAGGTCGTCCCGGTCGGTCGCCGCGAGCGCGGCCCGGTGCCGTCCGGTGGCCGGCCGACCGGCGAGGGCGGCCGCCACGTCGGCGGCGCCGAGCTCCGGCCGGCCGACCAGTGTGCTGTGCAGCAGCTCCGCCCGGGCGGCCAGGTGGCCCGCGGTGTCCCCGGACAGCGGATACAGGAGGGGCACACCGGTGTCGGATCCGTGAGTCATCGTGCTGCACTCCTTCGCGACGAGCCGGACGGCTGGACGTGGGCGATCCGCCGGGGGCCACCCGGCTGAGCGGTAGGGGCTGGTTCCGTGCGGAGCCCGGGAGGGGGCCCTGCCGGGAGCGGAGGCCCCGGGGCGGCCGGCGGGAACGGGAGTTCCGGGCGCACGGGTGCGACCCGGCGGTGTTCCCCCTCGGACGGGCCGACCGGCGGCGGCGCACCGGTACCCCGGACCGCCTCCTCCGCATTCCCGCTCCGGCGATTTCGACCGGGATCCGCTCGGGGCGCCGACCGGAACGGGAATTGCTGAATGCTCGGGGCATATGCTGCCAGCTCCGAATATCATTTCAATAGCGGGAACCGCGACACTGTCCGTTCGAGGCCGTCGGGACCCTTCCCGGAAGCCGGTCGCGAATGTTTTCGGCATTTCCCCGGGAAGTCCCTGCTACAGTGCTGGGACGGCAGTTGAGCGATCGGTCGGCCATCCTCAGGTGGGACTCGCGCTCCACGCCGACACCCTTCCCGTTTCAGGTTCCAAGGAATTCCCGAAGGAGTCGCGCATGGCACTGGGATATCTTTTCGGCGGCGGTGTCGGAACCGAGCCGCACGGCATCGAGCTGTATCAGGCATATCCGGTGATGCGGGACCTCTACGCCCGCATAGCCGAATGGAGCGAGCTGACCGTCGGGCAACTGCTCGACGAGGATCTGCCCAAGGAGGTCGAGGAGCGCCAGGGCGTCGGCAGCGTCCGGGAGGCCGCGCTGGCGCTGGCCGTGCACGACATCCTCGCCGAGCACGACCTGCACCCCGCGGTGCTCGGCGGCCTGAGCCTGGGGGCGATGACGGCGAGCACGCTGTCCGGGGCGCTGGAGCGGCGCGCGCTGATCGAGATGCTGGCGCACTCCCGCACCGTGACCCCGCCGCCCGCCGACGCGCCTGTCCAGGGCATGGCGCTGGCCTTCGTCCCGGCCGGCACCGAGATCACCGCGCTGACCGGGGACCGGCCCGGCGTCCACCTGTCGGGGGACTTCGGACCGACGGCCGACGGCGCCGCGGCCATCATGATGCTCTCCGGCGAACGGGCCGCGCTGGAGGCGCTGGCCGCCGAGCTGCCGCCCGGCCTGGTCACCCCGCTCCCGGACCGCCCGATCGCGGCCCACTCGCCGCTGCGCGGGTACTTCCGCGCTTTCATGGCCCCCTACATCGACGCGATGTCCTTCGGCGCCCCCGAGCTGCCGCTGGCCTCGTGTCTGGACCGCAAGCTCCTCGTCACCGGCGAGGACGTCCGGGACCTCTTCCACCGCAACGCCACCGACCCGATCAGCGTGGTCGACGTGTACACCGGCATGAAGGAGCAGGGGGTGCGGCTGGGACTGGTGATGGGCGGGTCGATCCCCGACGGCATCCTGCGATTCCCGTTCCCGGTGGTGCACGTGGACCGGCCCGAGCACATCGAGCAGGTCCTGACCACCGTCTACGAGCTCGGCATCGAGATCACCGAGGGGCGGTCCGCGCGGTGACCGGAACGGTGACCGGCGCGGGGACGGCGCGGCCGGGCGCCGCCTGCGACGCGCTGGTCGAGGGCTGGCTCGACACCGACCTCGACGAGTGGACCCGCCGGGTCCTGCGCCGGCACTTCGACCCCGCGACCGGCAGTCCCTACTGGCTGCGCCGGGCCGCCGGGCTGGACTTCGACCCCCGGGACATCACCCGCTACGAGGAACTCACCGCCTTCGGCCCGTTCCCGTTGGAGGACCTGCGCTCCGGCGACCCGGCGGACCTGGTCCCGCTCGCCGTGCCGCGCCCGCTGACCGGGCGGGTCTGGGACACCGGCGGCACCACCGGCGCGCCCTGCCGGGTCTTCTACACCCCGGACATGCTGCTGCACCGCGGGGCGTGGCGGCGTTGGTCCTTCGTCAGCGAGGGCTTCGAGCCCGGTCGGAGCTGGTTGCAGGCCACTCCGACCGGGCCCCACCTGATCGGCAACGGCGTCTGGGAGTCCAGCGAGCTGTACGGCGGCCGGGTGTACACGATCGACATGGATCCGCGGTGGGTGAAGCGGCTGATCCGGGGCGGCCGGCTGGCCGACGCCCGCGAGTACACCACCCACCTGCTGGAGCAGATCGCCGATGTCCTCGGGCGCGGCGGGACGCACTACGCCACCACCACGCCGGCGATCTTCCAGGCGCTCCGGCAGCGCCACCCCGAGCTGGTCGCCGCGCTCGACGGGGTCCGGCTCAGCGGGACCCAGATCTCACCGGACACCCACCGGGACTTCGTGGCCGCGTTGAACGGCGGCATCTGCGGCATCAGTTACGGCAACACCTTCGGCAACGCGGCCGGCCTGGCCGAGCGGCAGACGGCGGAGCTGCTGCCGTACGTGCCCAACTACCCGCAGGTGACGATGGCGGTGGTGGACCGGGAGGACTGGTCGACCCCGGTGGCGTACGGGTCCTCGGGGCGGGTGCGGCTGACCGTGCTCCACGAGGACCTCCTCCTGCCCAACGTCCTGGAGCGCGACCAGGCGCTGCGCTACGACTGCGCCGGGCTCTGGCCCAGCGACGGCGTGGCCAACGTCCGGCCGCTCCAGGTGACCAACACCGCCCCGGAGGGTCTCTACTGACCGGCCGCCGCCCGGGCCCGGGCGGCGGCGAGCGGTTGCCGTCGGAGGGCGCCCGCTGATCTGAGGTGATCCGGGGGAGAGGGGTTAGGTGGTCCTGCCGATGAGCCGCAGGACGGAGTCCGGCGGGTCGGCGTCCTTGTCCTTGACGTGCGAGTCCGGGACCGCCGGCCCGTAGACCTGGCGCATCGGGAGCACGCCGCCCCAGGCGTCGCCGTGGTCCCAGTCCCAGTCCTGCTGGGTCTCGTGCTCCGGCTCGGCGGTGTGGTGCCGCTTCAGGTGTACCGTCGCGTTCTCCGTCAGGCTGACGGAGAGGACCCCGGTGGTGGGGGTGTGCTCCCCGTCCGAGTCCAGCTCGCCGCCCTTGCCGTCCTTGATCGGGCGCAGCTCCGGCCACCGCCCCGGGATCACCTGGTCGCTGAGCGCCTCGAACGCCTTCGCCCGGTCGGCCGGATCGACCTTCCGCGCGATGCCGTCCACCACCACGGAGCGGTAGTTGAGGGAGGTGCTGATCGCCGCCCGCCCGACGACCAGGCCGTCGAGCAGGGTGACGGCCAGGCAGACCGGGACCCCGTCGTCGTTCCACAGCTGCCGCAGCGAGGACGCCGCCTTGGTCTGCGGCGGCCAGTAGACGGAGCCGTGCAGAAAGAGGCGCTGCTCGTTCCCGTCCTCGTGGTACGCGTAGACCATGGGCACGCACCTCGGCCTGCCCGTCTCGGGGTCGACGTGGGCGAGGGCGCAGACGTAGGCCTGCTTGAGGACGGCCGTGGCCGCCGCCAGGTCGGCCGCCTCGGCCGTCCCTTCGAGGTGACCGCTCACCCGGTCTCCCCGGTGGCGTCGTCCTGGGCCTTGGCCAGGACGGCCCGGGCCACGCCGGCGGGGTCCTGGCCGTGGAAGGGGCGGTCGAACAGCCAGTTGTAGAGCATCTCCCGGGAGATCCGCGGCTGGTAGGCCGGTACTTCGTGGCCGGCGTCGGGCACCGCGACCTGGGTGACGTTGTTCAGGGCGCGGACGAAGCCCTTCGGGTTGCCCTGCGCCTGCTTCCAGATCAGCCGCGGGGCCGCTCGCCAGCCGTCCTTCATGATCTCGTCGAGGATCTCCTCGGTGCTCTGGTACCCGCAGGCCGTGTCGAAGTCCCCGGTGTAGAGCAGGATCCGGTAGTTCTCCTCCGCGTGGATCAGCTCGGCGTACAGCGGCGAGGCATCCGCCATGTTGTCGGCCTTCAGGGCGGTGGCCACCGGACCGGAATTGTCCGCGGACTTCCACTCGTGGTCGACGTGCAGGGCCTCCTTGACGGCGGCGGTGTTGAGGTAGACGGGCAGCGCACCCGCGGACAGGTCCTCCCAGCGCCGTACGTCGTAGACGTCGAAGTCGCCTCCGTAGGCCAGGATCGCGTTGACCAGGCCGTTGCCGAGATCGGTGGCCTCCTTCATCCCGCCGGCCCTGAGGACGTCCTGGAAGTGCTTGTACGAGAAGTCCAGGACGTCCTTCTGGCCCTTGCCGAGGAACCCGGACGCGTAGGCGTAGTCGATCATGACGCGGATCGAGAGTTCCGGTCTGATCCAGCCGTTGCCCACGGCGATCCCCCGCAGATTGACGTGCGTTCCGGGTGCCTTGAGGTTCTTCTGGTGGATCTTCCGGGCGATGTAGGGCACGTACTTGCCCGCGTAGCTCTCACCACAGACGTAGAGCGGGCACTTCTGGTACTCCGGGTATGTTTCGAGGAACCGGACCAGGGCCCGGTGGAACATCTCGCTGAGTTCGTCCTCGTCCTGGACGTACGTCTCCGACGTCGCGCAATAGCTGTATCCCGCGCCGACCGGCTGGTCCCAGTAGAGGACGTGGGCTTCCTGGTTCCAGGTGTCGGCGCTGACCGAGAGGGTCCCGGCGGCGTCGTCACCGATGCGCAGCGGCCCGTTCTCCAGGAAGAGCCCCAGGAGCGAGGAGGCGCCGGGACCGCCGTTGAGCCAGATCAACAGCGGCGTCTTCTCGATCAGGTCCTTCTGCTCGTCGGCGTCGACATGGGGATCGCAGGTCTGGCTCTCGAAGAACCAGTAGAACAAGCGGCTCCTGTCGGTGCCGGGGCCGTCGACGTCCGCGTACCCGGCGTAGGACCGGACCGTCTTCGGGACTTCCTCCTCCCCCTTCTTCGTGGGGTCGGGAAAGAAGTGGATCGTCTGGGTGTCGAAGGCGTTCGCCGGGATCGCGTACACGGGCTGACGGGGCATGGTTCACCTTCCGTTCCGGGAGGGGGGTCAGGACGCCGGCGTGACGCGTCCGGGAAGCGGGCGGACGTAGCGGTCGACGTAGCGCTCGGTGTGCGCGACCTCCTGGAGGACTCCGATGCGCTGGCCCAGGAGGAGCTGGAGCGCGGGGAACCGCTTCTCCTCGAACAGCAGGATGTTCAGTGAACCGCCGTACTGGAAGTAGCCGATCTCGTCACCCTTCTTCACCTCGACCGGGGTCGACTCCGCCGTGATCCTCCGGAACGGGTCGAGGAACTTCACGGAGCCGATCGAGTTGAGGCCGACGGGGATCAGGGCGACATGGCCTTCGCCGTCCGGTTCCCCGTTGTGGTCCACGTACGGCGTCTTGATGATGACGTATCCCCGGCGGAAGTCCTCGAACAGGCTGTAGTCGTACCCGTAGCCGACGTTCCCCTTGTTGAGCAGGTCGGGGAAGTCCCGGATCCCGTAGTAGACGCCGCCGATGTCGTCGCGGGCCTCGACCACCTGGCCGCCGACCGGGGCGTGGTAGCGGTGGTAGGTGTCGGGCATGAGGATGCACGACACGGCCGTCCCGCCGATGAACTTCTCGGCGTACGGGGAGCCGTCGAGCAGCCTGCTGACACTCATGGTCACGGCCGCCTTGATCGGGAGCGGCGTGTCGGGTGCCAGATTGTCGACGATCATGTTGATGACGCAGTCGGTCGGGGCGGTCACGACGCTGGGGTCGTCGGGGGAGTCGATCGGCCGCTTGCCGGATTTCAGCTCTCTGATGAAGAACTTGTTGAGGGTCGACCAGTCCCCCTCCTTGAAGTCGGCCATTCGCTTCGGGCCGAGTTCGTCGATCCATTGCTGGACCAGGTTCTCGGAATCCGTGGAGTCCATCTGCTGACCCTGCAGCCGGGTGAATTCGGACAGCACCTCGCGCCCCGATTCGCTGGTCACGAACGCGAGCCCCGCGGCGTTCTCGTAGCTGATCCAGCTGAATCTACGGATGTACTGGAGCCCGTCGGAGATGGGCTGCTTCCAACCCCAGTCGTACCATTCTACGAAGAATTCTGCCAGGGTCTTTCCGGTCGCTCCTCGCCAGTCCTTGTAGACGTCGGAATCCGGGTACACCGTGGGAGGCGTCAAACCCCTGATCGCCGCGTCGAACTTGCGCCTGAAATCGCTTTCCTCGTCATCGTAGAGCCTCTCGACCTTCTCCTTGAACTCTTTGATGTTCTGTACCGCCATTGTCGGGTTCCTTTCGTGCGGTGGGATCGTCCCGGGTGCTGCCGCACCCTCACCAAGTACGTCCCGATCCGCGAGGAACCGCGTCCGCAGCTACGCCGTTCGTCTGGAAACCACATCCGCCCGGCGGTACACCGCGTTTCGCCGCCCGGCGTGGGTGGTCCTGAAGTGGCGGATCCGCAGGAGGACTTCGGCGGGGGGGGGGGCAGGTGCCGGTGGCCGACGGGTCCGGCCGTCCCGGACACCTGCGGTCGCCCCGACCCGACGAGGCGTCCGAGGGGGCACCGTGATCCGCGCCGCCGAGCCTGACCGCCGCTGCCGACACCGCCGACCCGCTCGCCGCGCGGCCGACGGCCGCTCCGGCACCGCTGGGAGACCGGCCGGAACGCCTACCGTTCGGTGGCGCCGTGAACCGGAGGCGGTCGTCGACCGGCAGCCGACGAGGGCGGCGGCTTCGCGTTCGTCGGTGAGCCGAGCGCCGCAGACCCACGGCGGTCCGACCGGCCGCGCCGTGGTGACGACGTGGCCGGGTCCCCCACGCTCGTCGACGTGGGGGACCCGGCCCTCAGGGTACGTCCACCGGGGGTGGACCGGGGACGGATCGGGTGGGTCAGGCCGCTTGGTCGGGTCGGTTGTCGATGACGATGCGGGTCAGGGGGCGGCCGTCGACCTGTGTGCCGGAGTCGGCGGGCCGGGTGCGGCGGATCGCGCTGGACAGGTCGATGTAGTAGGCCAGGGCCATGGCGCTGTCCTGGAGGTTGCGGACCGGGCCGGTACTGGCTTCCCAGTAGGTGGTGAAGAGGGAGTCGACGGCGGCCATGAGGCTGAGCCCGGGCAGTCGGACGGTCACCATGTCGTCCTTGCCGTCGCCCTCGGTCGCGGGCAACTGGAAGTACTCGGCCGCCGCGGTGCGGGAGGCGATGAACCGCCAGGTGTGCGGGTGGCAGACCAGCTCCGCGGTACTGATCCGGGCGGCGGTCTTCAGGGTGTCGAACAGCGCCGCCTCCAGGGAGGCGCGCGCCTGTTCCGCCGTGGGCGGGGGCGTCGGGGCCAGGGCGGCGGCCGGCTGGGGGGCCGGAACCCGGTGCCCGGTGACCGTGGTCAGTTCGGTCAGCATGTCGGTGGCGGCCCGTTCGGTGCTGTCGGCCTGTTCGGTGTTGCCGGCCTGTTCGGTGGTGGCGGGGGTCTGGTCGGGCTGCTGGTCGGGCATGGCGGTCTCCTTCGCGGGCTCGGTGGTCGGGGCGGCTGCGTCAGTGCCCGGATTCGCGGCGTCGGCCGGCACCGCCCGGGCGGAGCTCTCGGCTTTCGTCGTCGGGTCGGTGGTGGCCGGCCGGGCGGCCGGGGCCGTCGTCAGCTCCGCGATCCCGGTCTCCCAGGCGGCCCGGGCCTCGGCCAGCTCGCGGCGCAGGTCGCCGATCTCCTGTCGGGCCTGGGCGAGTTCGCGCTGATCGCGGTCGAGGGCGCGGAGCACCTGCGTGCGGGTCTCGTCCAGGCCCTGGCTGATCGTCGTGACCAGCTCGGTGCGCAACTCCTCGCCGCCGGTCCGCAGTCCCCGCAGTTCGTTCAGCAAGGCAGGGGCGGTCTCGGTCCGGAGAAGCGCGATCTGGTCGGCGGTCCTCGTCATGTGCCCTCCCGGTGGCAGCGCGCGGCGGTGGGCCGTGCCCGGGCCAAGCGTGCTGGGCGTCCCACTGGCAGGGGGCGTGTCGAGAGGCGCTGTCCCGATTCGCGCGATCACTGTCCGGAATCACATCGTCACATCGCGAAGGAGTGCTACGCCCGTTCGATCAACGGTCAGAAGGCCGTTCCGCGCGGCGCGTCGCTCGGCTGCCCATCGAACCGGGGCCGGGTCGGCGGGCCCGCTACCTCCTTCCGGTGATCCTCGGCCGGACCACTGTCCCGACCGGTGTTCCGCACGCCAGGATGGCTGTCATGACCATTCCCGCACCTGAGGCACTCCTGTCCGTCGACGTGATCGACGGCTCCCGGGCCGAACTCGCCGGCGTCCTGGAGAAGCTGCTCGACCTGCTCCCCACCGAGAACCGCGGCCGGGGCCCCGGCGCGACCGTGCTGCACCTGGACGACGCCGAGTACGGGGCGGGCCCGGCGGTCGTCGTCCAGGCCGACCAGCTCGACCCGCTCGTGGCGATGCTCGCCGAGCTGCTCCCCGACCGGTAGCGGCGAACCGGCCCCGCGACCGCCGGGTCCCCGACCCCCACCGACTGACGGACGTGGACCGCACGCGTCCGGTCCGCTGATCGGCCGACCTGGCCGGCGGCTCTGGACAGGCCAGCGGTCGCCTGGGCCTGCGGGTGGCTTCCGGACGCCGTCGGCCGCATCGCGCACGCCGTACGGACCTGTGGACGCACCCCGAGTGCGAGGGGGCGTACGCCCTCGTCGGTGGGTGGCTGCCGCGCGGCCGCGGTGCGACAGGTCCCGGATAACGTCTTGATAACGGCTCGGGACGGGGAGTCGGCGGGGCACTCCTCAAAGGAGCCGGTCCTCGTTCGAACGCGCGTGGCGTTTTGGTGGAAGGGGTGTTCGGTGGAAGCTTCTCCGGCGGTTTGGAAGGAGGGTGACAAGGATGTCCGGCCGCTGAGTCGCACGGACTGGATCGAAGGGGCGGAACTCCGTTTCGAAGTGGTCCCAAAGTCGCGGTGAGAAATGTCGGGCGGGCCCGGTCATACACGTTTCGAAGTGTTCGTCTCAATTTCACCTGAACATCCGATGGCAGACCGCAGGCCACGGATCCTTCCTGCGGTACGTCAGCTGCGGGAGGTCGTCGTTCGGGTGGCCGTTCCCCTTCGTGCATCGCCCGAAGGACGATCGTGGGATTTTCACGGGGCCCTCCCGGTCCCGGATCGTTCTTGGTCGGACAAAGAGCCGGGACGGGCGGCGACTTCCCCGTCCACCGGCCGCGTATTTCTCTCCTGTCGGATTCCGCTCGCGAATGCCCGGTACGCGAGTATTGACAGCCTCATTGAGTTGCCGCTTGAGTTCCACTCGATCCAAAGCCCCGGCACGCCGGCTCCCGGCGTCATTCCCGGGTCTGGCGCATCCGGACGGCTGAGCCGCTCGTCCGGCCGTCCTGCCCGCCGCCCAGCACACACCGCCGACCCGAGTCCCGGGCACCGTCCCACGGCTGCCGATCGAGTTGACCGAACACCTCACCCCTGGCCCGACCGCGCCCCGTGCGTGGCCGTGGTTCGACGGCATCCCATTCCCACCACCGCAGGAGAAGACCATGGACGACTCCTCCCGTTCCCCGTCCGAGATCAGCCGCCGCAGAGTGGTGCAGCTGCTGGGCGTCGGCGCGGCGGCGACCGCCGCCGGCACCACCGTCGCGAGCCCCGCCGTCGCGGCACCGGCGGCCGCGGACCCGCTGCCGCCCCTGCGGGCGGCGGTGCTGGAGTACCCCGACCCGTGGACGAAGGCCGTCGGGCTGAGCCGGCTGCTCACCGGCGCCGGCTTCACCGTGGTCCCGCTGGACACGACCCGGGCGGCCACGGCCCAGGGCGTGGATCTGATCGCCTTCGGCAGCTTCACCAACAACGGCCCCGACTACTACCGGTACGTGTCGGAGCGGGCGGAGTCGCTGCGGGAGTTCGTCCGGCTCGGAGGGGTGGTGCTCGACCTCGCCCAGTCCGACCAGAACGACACCGCCGCCGTCCCCTACCTGCCGGCCACGATGAACGCGGTGCGCACCGACGACGACTACCACACGATCTACCGCAGGGCCGCCGGTCACCCGCTGGTGTCCGCCCTGCCGGAGGTCTCCGGCCAGGTGTTCACGGGCCGCGCCGCCGCGGTCCCGGTCAGTTGGGAGACGGTCGGTTCCTGGCAGGCGATGCGGGTCCTGCTGGCCTGCGGGAGCGCCGACCCGGCGCCGGCGGCCCTGCTGGAGGGCGCGCGCGGCGCGGGCAGGTTCCTGGTCTCCAGCCTCACCGTCGACAAGTGCTACGCGGCGGTGGGCGGAGCGGAGGTGCAGCCCGGGCCGGCCGTGCGGGACAGCCTGACGTTCTTCACCGCCCTGGCCGGCTACGTGGGCCGGGTGAAGGCGGGGACCGCGCCCGCGGTGGTCGCCACCGCGCCGCGCCCCCTGCCCTCGGTCGGTCCGCTCGTCGGTCACGTCGACGAGAGCACCGCCCGCGTCTGGGCCCGGCCGGGCCAGGCGGCGAGTTACGCGAACTGGCGCTGCAAGGTGCGCTCGGTCGATTGGGAGCGGACCTTCACCGCGACGATCTCGGCCGCCAACGACGACACCCTCCTGGTCGACGTGTCGGGCCTGCGGGCGAACACGAGGTACGACTTCACCATCAGCCCGGAGAAGGCCATCTCCGGTTTCGTCCCGCTGACCGGCTCGTTCCGGACCGCGCCGGCGGCGGGCGCGGCCGCCAAGGTGGTGATGGGCCTGGGCTCCTGCGCGGACACGGTGGCCAACCCCGTGTGGACGCGGATCATCGACGAGGGCTGCGACAGCTTCGTCATGCTCGGCGACACCCCGTACGCCGACGTCTCCGTCCCGGGCGTCAACGACTTCCTCACCCAGGCGCGCACGCAGCACCGCAGGTTCCTGGCCGTGCCCGAGATCGCCGGCCTGGTCAGGTCGATGCCGGTCTGGGGCACCTGGGACGACCACGACTTCGCGGGCAACGACTCCGACGGCACCTGGGCCCGCAAGTACGACTTCCGCAAGGCGTTCGTCGACTACCGTGCCAACGCCTCCTTCGGTCACGCCACCGGCGTCACCGGGGTGCTGACCGACCGGAGCCCCGGCGAGGGCGTCTACACCTCCTTCCGGCGCGGCCCGGTCGAGGTGTTCCTCATCGACCCGCGGTGGTTCTCCGACAAGACCACCAAGGTCTGCCTGGGCAGCGTCCAGCGGGCCTGGCTGGAACGCGCCCTGCTCGCCAGCACCGCCACCTTCAAGGTCCTCGCCTCGGGGATGGTCTGGTACGACAAGGTGCACACCGAGAGCGACGACTGGAACACCTACAGGACCGAGAAGGACGCGCTCCTCGCCTACATCAAGGACAAGCGCATCTCCGGCTGCGTCCTGGTCAGCGGGGACATCCACGTCTCCCGGGCCGTCAAGAACTTCGACGGCACTCCGGACTACGTCGCCGGAACCCCCGACACCCCCGTCTCGACCCCGGCCGGCTACGACCTGTGGGAGTACGTCGTCAGCCCCCTGCACGGCAGGACGCTCGGCACCGTGTTCGACGTCAGCACCGCCGCGAAGACCGGGGCCACCCACCCCACGCGATGGAACGCGGCCACCCCCGCCCAGAAGCAGCGCGACCCCGTGAAGTGGAGCAAGGACGAGCCGTTCACCTTCCTCAAGCTGGAGGCCGACACCACGGTGAAGCCGGCCAGGCTCACCGCCCAGTGGATCAACCGGGACGGTGCCGTGCTGCACACCCAGATCCGCACCATCGACGAGCTCACCCCGCCCCCGGCCTGACAGCCCCGTCGGGGGGGGGGGGGGGGGGGCCCCCCCCCCCCCCCCCCCGACCACCCACCCGGGCCACCCGCGCCGCCCCCGAGCACGCCGTCCGAGACTCGACCGCGGGCCGCCCCTGCGGTGGGGGAGGAGGGCTCCGTTCCGTTCTGGTCGGGGAAACCGCGTCGCAACCCTGTCGACTTGTTCGTATATCAGATACCCTTCGTTCGCTGGTCGGAGTTCCGGATCCGCACCTGACCCGAGCCTGACGACTCCGGGTACCGGCATGACGGGTGGGCCCGGGCCGGTACCCGGCCCCCGGCCGGCACCGCCCGGGCACCGGGGGGGCCCGCGGCGCCCCCCCCCCCCCCCCCCCCCCGGCGCGGGGGGCCGGCGCCGCCGC
>NZ_JBHYYB010000010.1:40159-76935 GCF_042752535.1 Kitasatospora sp. NPDC059327
TCACCCGCTCCCCCCCCCCGCCCCAGCCCGGGGGCGCGGGGCGGGGGGGGCGCGCGGGGGCCCGCCCCCGCCCCCCGGCCCCCCCCCCCCCCCCCGGCCCCCCCCCGACTCTCCCACCCTGCCCACACCCCGTTCCGCCCTGCCCCCACCCCCGCCCGTGAGCACCTGGTGGTCGACCATGCTCCGCAACGCCCTCGAACCCTGGCACCTGCTCCTCGTCGTCGCGGCGATCACGCTGCTGTTCGGCTCCAAGAAACTGCCCGACCTCGCCCGCGGCCTCGGTCGCTCGATGCGCATCCTCAAGGCCGAGACCCGCGCCCTGCACGAGGACGATCCTCCCGCCGACCCCGGGCCGGAGCCCCTGCCGGCCATCGAACCGGGCACGGCGACCGAGTCCGCACCGCGGCGACCGACCACCGCCTCCGCCGTCAGACCGGCGTGAGGCCCGCCTGACCCCGCCCGGGCCGTGCGGACCGCCCCGGTGAGCGGGCCGCCACCGGCCGACAACGCCACCGGGACGTGAGCGCCCGGGCGGGGGGCCGGGCGCTCACGCGCGACCCGGCGGCCCCGGCCGGGCGCTCACGTCCTACCACCTCAGTTGCCGCGCGGGACCCCGACGACGGCGACCGCGGCGCCGACGACTGCCTGCCCGACCGTCCCGCGAAGGCCTCGCCGGACGGGGCAGGAGGCCCGGCGCCGCCTCCCTGGGTGCCTCGGCCCGACACCCGGCCACCCTGCCGTCCGGAGCCGTGCCGCTCCGCCCGGGACTGGTCGTCTCAGGCCCGGTCGCCGGCGAGGCCGCCGCGGGTGGTGCCGAGTTCGGTCAGCGCGCGGGCGACGTGGTTCTCGACGGTGCGGGTCGACAGGAAGAGCGCCGCGGCGATCTCCCAGTGGGCGCGGGCCTCCTGCAGCCGGCGCGACTTCCCGATCCCGGCCTCTCCCTCGACCATCACCACCGCCGGGCGGGCCGTCACCGCGCCGAGCAGCGTACGCAGCTCGACCTCACGTCCGGCGAACGCCGGTCCGCGCACTCCCGCGAATCCCACACTCTCGCCGGGATCCACCAGCGGCTCCCCTCGCCAAGCGAGCACCCGGGGTTACCGGCCGAGCGGTGGCGCCCGGCCCGAACTCCGTCCTTTCCAGGGTCCTGAGCGAGTGCTGACCCCAGGGGTGTCAGCGTGCGGTTGAAGGGGCCGGGTGCCGCCGACGGTACCGCGCCCGTCCGCCGGCCGCCTCCCGCGCCGGAGTGTCGCCACCCGGCCCGAGCGGCCGAGCGCGAAGCCGCGTCCGGGCCGGACCCGCCGGGGCTCGATCGGCGGCGCGGCGGGGGCGGCCCGCGCGAGCGCTGCTCCAGGGACGGCGGCCACCAGCGCCCGCGGCTTCGTCGTCGAGCTCAACGGCATCCGGGACGGACCTGGAGGCGCGGTAGACCCCCTGAACCCCTGCCACACCCCTCCGTGTAGCCAAAAACACTGTCCCGCCCGCTCCCGGCGGCCGGGACTTTCCCTTTACATGACCCCACACGTGAATTCACCGACGCGATTCGGAGAACCAGCATGAGCGACCACCGCCCCCACACCGACCCGGACGGCCTGCGGTCCATGCCGATGCCCGTCTCCCGCGACATCCTCAGCGGCGACCTCATGATCCCCGCTTCCGCCGTCACCACCCTGCTGCGCGCCATCGCCGCCGGCTGGACCGCCTGCCCCTGCGACCGGAGCGACTGCCACCGGACCGCCGCACGCTACGCCGCCTCCCTCACCGCCTACGCCGACCAACTGGACATCGGTTGCATCGCGGCCGCCGGCCAGGCCGCCGACCCCGCCGGCTGACCCGCCCCACCCGACCTGCCCACCGAGGGCCCTTCTCCTCGCGGGCCACGGGGGAGACGGGCCCCCTTCCTACGCCCGGACCACGGAGACCTCGCCGCCGAGGCGCAGCTGACCGACGCCGCCACCCGCACCCCGCGCCGCCTCGACCACGCACGCCCGGCGGACCCGGCCCGGCCGCGCCGGGTTCGCCCGCGCGCTCGACCAGCCCGCCGCCGACCCCCCGCCGGCCGGGCCTGCGCGGTCGCCGGCACGCTGGCCCGCTCGGCCTCCCTCGCCACCGGGTCCCCGGTGGATCGCGTCGGCGGGTCCTGTTTGATCCAGGCCGTGGCCCATGAGCACGGCCGGCGCTACCACGGCAGCGTCAACGACATCGACGTACGCGTCGGGTGAATCCGGAACGGCGCGGCGCTGTGAACGGGTTCGGTGACGTCAGGATGACGACGTCACCGGCCCCGTGGACCGGTCGGGCTCCGCGGAACCGGGCGGCTGGTCCTTGCGCAGCAGCGTGGTGACCTGCCGGCCGGTCGTGGCCTCGGACATCCCGCCACAGGGCATGGCCAGTTCTTGCGCGAGGTCGCGGCCGTACACGTCGACGGCGGACTCGGCCAGTGCGGCGAGCGTGTCCAGCGCGGTCCGGCCTCGACGCCGGCCCATGAGGGCGAGGCCCGGTGCGGCGATCAGGGCGGGCCACCAGCGGCACCCAGCACCAGGTACGGCAGGGACCACGCGTCAAGCCCGGCGGCCTCGTCGTACGCACTGCGCGCGGTACGCAGTTCGGTTCGTGCTGCGTCCGGCAGGACGAGCCACGGGCGCGGCCAGGCGGATTCCAGGTCCAGTTCGTGGGCGGCGAGGACGCGCAGGTCCATCGCACGGACGCGGTCGGCGATCCAGGTCGGCCGGGCCGGGCCGGCCGAGACCGATCCGGTCGCGGGCCACGCGCCGGAGCGCGGCGGGGGCTCCGTTCGCGACCCGGTCCTGCACGAGCACCGCGGTGCTTCGGGAACCGGCCTGCCGCGCGCCCGCGCGGAGGGCCTGCTCGGCCAGGCCTCTCGGTGGGCGTCGTCGACCTTGTGCCACCTGCGCCGGCGACGGTTGGTCAGGGCCCTGGCCGCACGGCGGGTGCCGCGTGGCAGGTTGGCCTGCCAGCCGTTCCGTGTCAGTTGCCCGATGCCCTGGATCAGGGCGCCGAGCGCGGCCGAGGTGACGAGCACGTCGGCCGTGAGCAGCGGCAGGACAGCCGGGGAGTGGGTGGAAGGTCGCCCTCATGGCGCGTGATCACCGCCCCCACCCCCATTGGGCGATCAGACGAGACGCCGGGAGTTCGATCACGCGGCTTCCGGAACTGGTGAGTTGCGACCAGATCGAGCGTGCTTCGAGGTCGGAGAGGGAGAAGACGAACGGGCCCGGGACGAGCACCACGCGGAACGCGCCCGCGGTCAGCAGCTCGATCAGACGATGGAGGGCGGGAAGCGGTCCCCGGGAGCGGTGGCCGTTGTCGAGGAACACGGCCGGAGGCGCGAAGCCGAGCTCGTTCGCGAGGTGCCGCAGTGCGTGGAGGTGCGTTCCCATCCCGCTGGGGTCGAAGGGGTAGCAGCGCAGGTAGACGGCTGCGGAGGTATCGGTGCGAACCGGTTTCATGTGTCACGCCCCGGGAATCCGGATGATCCGGGATCGTGCCCCGGAGTCGGTCATGACGCCAGGAAACCGCTCGGCGACCTGCCGATCCAGCCCCACCGCCTATCGTTCTCGTCACGGTTCGGCCGAGAACGGGGCGATCGACGGGCACCCGGGCCAGGAACCGTCCCGCCGGAGGTGCCCCTGGTGAGCGCTGGGGCATCGGACGGGCGCCACCGACCCCCGAACCCGGTCGGACGCCGGCCCGTTCCCGGGCTTCGGCGGGCGGCCCCCGTCCTCGTTCTCGTGGACCTCGGCTCCGTCGGCCCGCGGGTCTCTCCCGGCCTGACGAACGGACTCCGCGACCCGCGAGTCGTGAACGGGCCCGTGGTCAGTCGGGTGGCTGGGTGAGGTCGGCCCGGGTGGTGCGGAGTTTGGCCAGGACGTGGGCGACGTGGTGTTCGACGGTGCGGGTGGAGAGGAACAGCGCGGTGGCGATGTCCTTGTTGGTGGCGCCGGTGGTGAGGAGGTCGCGGATCTGTTCCTCTCGGGGGGACAGGCGGTCGCCGTAGCCGGCCCGGCCGCGCGGGTTGAGGGTCTTGCGCCCGAGTTCGCGCAGCAGGCGGTGGCAGCGTGAGGCGTCGGTGGTGGCGCCGAGGCGGGTGAAGACGTCCAACGCGCTCTGGATGTTCCGCGCGCCGTCCTCGGCCGAGCTCCTGGGGTCCGGCGTGCCGTGACCGGCCACCGCTGCTCTGACGCGGGCGAGTTGCAGCGTGCCGACCAGTTCGGTGGCGAGGGCGGTGCTGTGGATCCGGCCGGTGTCCTCGTACCGGGCCGCAGCCTGTACGGCGTGGGCAAGGGCGGCTTCGGGGTCGGTCGCGGTGGTGAGCAGGGCCAGGCAGAGCAGCACCTCTGCCTGGGCGCCCGGGCTGTCGCGGCCTTCGATGCCGCGGGCCGCTTCGTCGGTGAGGTGTTCGGCCTCCTCGCGCAGGCCGCAGGCGAGGGCGGCCTGCACCGCGACGGGGACCAGACCGTTCGCCGCGACCCAGACCCCCTTGGCCCGCCTGGCCGCCAGGCTCGGCGCCAGCCGTTCCCACGCGGCCTTCGGGTCGCCCTCCAGCAGGTCGAGGTGTGCCAGCTGGGCGACCACCTCGTGCCCCATCTGCCAGGCGGTGCTCTGCGCGCCCTCCTCGTCCAGGGCCGCCAAGAGCGCCCGGGCCCCGGCCCAGTGCCCGTGTGCCGCGTCGAGCATGGCGCGCACCAGCACGACCCGCTGGCGCAGGGCACCGCCGTCGGGCGATTCCCGTAGCACCGCTTCGGTCCGCTGCTCCAGGCCGTCCCAGCGACCCGTTGCGAGGTCGAGGTACAGCTGCAGCACGGCACAGGAGTGCTCGACGAGCTGGTAGCTCTCCCGGCGGCCCACCCGGTCGGTCTCGTCGCGCAGCACCTGCGCGCGGGCGCCGTGCCCGTGCAGAAGGTCGAGCCAAGCCACGTAGTGCAGAGCGCGGACGCACTGGAGGCGGATGTCGCGGTCGGGGCTTTCATGTGGCAGTCCTCGCAGCAGGTCATGGGCCCGCGGGTCGCCGAGGACCTTCAGCAGGATGGTCTTGGCCGCCTGGACGGTCACGAGCGCCAACGCGTCGCCGGCCCCTGTCACGATCCGCTCGGCCCGCTCGACCAGCGCCCGGTCCTCTGCCGCCGGCACGTCCGGCCGGTACCCCTGCCCCAACGTGGCCATCGTGATCGCGACCGGGACGGGCCGGCCCTCCAGCTCGTCGAGCGCCCGGCTGAGCTCCGCCGTGCTCCGGTCTGCTCTGATGCCCGCCAGATTGCGCCCCAGGGCGAGCCGGATCTCGCCGCGCACGGGCCCGGGCAGGGCCTGGTCGGCCACGATGCGGCTGAGGACCGAGGCGCTGGCCACCGGGTCGGAACGCGAGAGGGCGATCCTGCCGAGGCTCCGTGCACTGTGGACCCGGTCCGGGGAGGGGAGGGTGGGTTCGGCGAACAGTTGCTGGTAGAGATCGGCGGCGACACCGTCGTCACCGACGGTCACCGCGTGGTCGGCGGCGGCCAAGGCCTTGGACATCCACAGGGACGTGTCGCCGAGTCGACGCGCGTGGTGGGCGATCTGGACGAGTGGTGGCGGGTCCTGGGCCTGGAGCACTTCCAGGACCCGCCGGTGGATGCGGTTGCGTACCGGCCCGGAGATCCCGTCGTAGACGGCTTCCTGTGCGAGGGCGTGCCCGAACCCGTAGGAGTCCCGGCCCACCTGCCGCAGCACGGCGACCCCGAGCGCGTCCAGCAGGGCTTCCTCGCCCCGTTCGTCGTCCAGGCCCGCGGCCTTGGCCAGCAGCGACTGTCCGGCCGGGACGGCGAGGACCGCCGCGGTGTCCACCAGCACGGACGCGTCGGGGCCCAGCCGGGTCCGGCGTTCGGCCAGTACCTCGCTCAGGCTGCGCGGCACTCGCAGCACCGTCAGGTCCGTGCGGTGCGGGGCGGCGGCGAGGGTGACCAGGTCTTCCTCGATCACCAGCGGCAGGCCCCCGCTGCGTTCCATCAGGGTCCGTACCAGGGCCGGCGCCGGTTGGTCGCCGAGTACCTCGCGCGCCATCGCTCGCAGCTCCGTCTCGCCGAGTGGGCCGAGCCTGATCTCGGCGCCGCCGGTGCCCGGTGGACGTCGGAACGGGGCGCCGAGTACGGGTCCGCCGCCGGGCAGGTCCTCGGCCCGGTAGGTGAGGACCAGCGCGGTGTCGGTCGGCATGTCGCGTGCGAGCAGGAGGAGGAGTTCCCGGGTCGCCTCGTCCGCCCAGTGGACGTCCTCGACCACCAGTGCCACCGGTGCGATCGCCTCCAGCAGGGTCCGGACCCCTGACACCACGCGGGACCGTTGCCCGCCCGCCCCGGGGGAGTCCGGTGGTGCCGGCGGTGGCAGCGCGGCGGCGAGGTCGGGCAGCAGCGGTGCCAGCGCTCCCGTCGACGCGTTCAGCCGCTCCACGGGCGGCAGCCACGCTCCGACCCGGCGCAGGGCGTCGATCACCGGTCCGTAGGCCAGTGGTTCACGCAGTGGGTGGCAGCCGCCCACCAGCACCCGCAGCCCTTCGGCGGCGAGCACGGCGGACGCCTCCGCGACCAGCCGCGACTTGCCGATTCCCGCCTCGCCCTCCACCAGGACGACCGCCGGACGCGCCCCGGACACCGCGCCCAGCAGTATCCGCAGCTCGCGTTCGCGACCCGCGAACGCACACCCCCCGGAGAAGACCGCGCCACCACCCAGGCCGTCCATACCCAGCTCCTGTCACCACGGCGGCCCCCCACAGACGGGAAGGAGCGCCGCACCGTGATCGATTCCACCGTAACCCGGCCTGCGGCAGAGCGCCGAGGAGCGTACTCCCGGCCGTGACCCGGCCTCCCAGGGGCTTCCACCGTCTGCGGTGCGGCCGGCCTCCCACCGGCCGGGGCAGCGGAACACCCGCTTCCCCGGGCCCGGTCGCGTGTGCCCGTTGCTGTGTCGCGGCGTCCGACTGGTGCGAGAGCCCCGGGGCCGGCGCGGGTCCGGTCAGCTCCGGAAGACCTGCCACGTCGTCCATGAGGCGTCCTCGCGGGTCACCCAGTCATTGAACGCGAGCGCCGGCAGGCCGGCCGGCGAGGGACTCCGACCACACCTGCGCCGTGATCGCCCCCGACGCCTCGGAGGCGTCCGTTCCCGCCCGCCTGGCCGGCGCACCGCTGGCCGTGGTCACCGCCGCGGCCGGCGGAGCCGACCCCCAGACCCAGCCCGAGTACGTCGGCCAGTACCGGCGCGGCGCCATGCCGCGCCGGTACAACGAGAACTCCGACGGGCACGGCATGTGGTCCACCGACGTCACCTGCGAGCAGGGCACCTTCGTACCCGCCTACGACAAGGTCTACGAGGGCTCCTAGGTTCGCGGTCAGGTCACGACCGTGTGCGGGTGAGGTCGGCCCGGGTGGTGCGGAGTTTGGCGAGGATGCGGGCGACGTGGTGTTCGACGGTGCGGGTGGAGAGGAAGAGCGCGGTGGCGATGTCCTTGTTGGTGGCGCCGGTGCCGAGGAGGTCGCGGATCTGTTCCTCACGGGGGGAGAGCCGGTCGCCGTAGCCGGTCCGGCCGCGGGGGTTGGCCGATTTCTGGCCGAGTGCGCGCAGGAGGTGGTGGCAGCGCGCGGCGTCGGAGGTCGCGCCGAGGTCTTCGAATGCGGCGATCGGCGCGGCGAGGCGGGTGGCGACCTCGTCGAGATCGGTGCGGGTGCGGGCGGCGCGTTCGGTGGCGAGGGCCGCCGGGTAGGGGCGGCCGATGTCGGTCCATCGTGCGGCGGCGAGGTCGAAGGCGGCCGCCGCGGCGTCGGGGTCGGGGGCTTGCAGCAGTAGACCCCGGCACAGGTGGCGCTCGGCGTCGGCGCCGGGTGCGTCGCGGCCTTCGGTGGCGGTCACGTGGTGTGCGGCCAGGTTCCGGGCGTCGTCGGCGCGGTTCAGGGCGAGGAGGGTCTCGACGGCGGTGGGGACGAGGTCCCAGGCGTGGGCCCAGGCCTCCTTGCGGTCGAGGAAGGCGAGGAAGTCGAGCGGGTCGGTCAGGGTGTGCCAGGCGGCCTGCGGGTCTTCGCGGGCCAGGTGGAGGCGCGCGGATCCGGCCGCGGCGCCGAGCGAGTCCAGGTGCGGGCCCTCACGGGTGAGGGCCCGCTCGAAGGTGTCGGCGGCCTGCGCGGTGCGGCCACGGGCGGCGGCGAGGAGACCGCGGACGGTCGCCAGCAGCCCGCCCGAGTCCAGCGGACGATCCGGATAGCGCTCGTGGAAGGCTTCCAGGCCGAGCTCGGCCTCGTTCCACCGTCCCGCCTGCCAGTCGAGCACGACCCGGAAGGTGTGGAGATGCGGGTCCAGCGTCTGCATGGTGGTGCGCGCCGTCATGGCGGTCACGTCGGCGAGGGCCGCCATGGCCGCCCGGTCGTTGCCGACGGGGAGAGCGCCCCCGACAGCCGCGGTGAGGAAGATCGCCGTGCCCTGGAGCACCTGCACGTCCGCGCCCTCGCGGGGCAGGGCCGCGACCAGCTCGGCCGCGGCCGGATCGGCGGCCACGCATTGCTGGCCGAACCTGGCCAGGTGGAGCAGCATCTGGGCGTAGTGGTCCTCGGCGGCCTCCGGCAGGGCGAATCCGCGTTCGACCATGGCCCGCTGCTCGGCGAGCGAGAAGCGGCCCGTCCTGGACACACCCAGCAGGCCGAGCATCCTGGCCGTGGAGACCGGGTCGCTCTCCTCCACCTCGGACAGGGCGGTCAGCATCTCCTCCTCGCCCTCCGGATCACCCTCCTGGTACAGCAGCGCCATCGCGACGGCCGATCGCATCTGGCCGCGGACCGCGGTGGGCAGGCCGGGCAGCAGCATGATCCGGCGCAGCGCCGCGACGGAGGCGGTGCTGTCCGTACGGAAGTGCGCGGCCACGGCCATGGCCAAGGCCGCGCTGGTGAGCTGTTCGGGGGTGAGGTCGGGCTGGTCGAGGATCTCGCCCAGCAGGGCGGCGGCGGTGCCGTGGTCGCCGACCGCGGTGGCCTGGTCGGCGGCGGCCTGGGCCCGGGACAGCCAGGCCGCCCGGTCGCCCAGGGCACGGGTGTGGTGGGCGATCTGGACGAGTGGTGGCGGGTCCTGGGCCTGGAGCACTTCCAGGACCCGCCGGTGGGCCCGGCTGCGCACCGGCCCGGGGATCGCGCCGTAGACGGCTTCCTGTGCGAGGGCGTGCCCGAACCCGTAGGAGTCCCGGCCCACCTGCCGCAGCACGGCGACCCCGAGCGCGTCCAGCAGGGCTTCCTCGCCCCGTTCGTCGTCCAGGCCCGCGGCCTTGGCCAGCAGCGACTGTCCGGCCGGGACCGCGAGGACCGCCGCGGTGTCCACCAGCACGGACGCGTCGGGGCCCAGCCGGGTCCTGCGTTCGGCCAGTACCTCGCTCAGGCTGCGCGGCACCCGCAGCACCGTCAGGTCCGTGCGGTGCGGGGCGGCGGCGAGGGTGACCAGGTCTTCCTCGATCACCAGCGGCAGGCCCCCGCTGCGCTGCAGGAGGGTCCGCACCAGGGCCGGCTTCGGCCGGTCGCCGAGAATGTCCCGTGCCATGGCACGCAGCTGTGGCTCGCCGAGTCGGCCGAGCCTGATCTCGGCGCCGCCGGTGCCCGGTGGACGTCGGAACGGGGCGCCGAGTACGGGTCCGCCGCCTGGCAGGTCCTCGGCCCGGTAGGTGAGGACCAGCGCGGTGTCGGTCGGCATGTCGCGTGCGAGCAGGAGGAGGAGTTCCCGGGTCGCCTCGTCCGCCCAGTGGACGTCCTCGACCACCAGCGCCACCGGTGCGATCGCCTCCAGCAGGGTCCGGACCCCTGACACCACGCGGGACCGTTGCCCGCCCGCCCCGGGGGAGTCCGGTGGTGCCGGCGGTGGCAGTGCGGCGGCGAGGTCGGGCAGCAGCGGTGCCAGCGCTCCCGTCGACGCGTTCAGCCGCTCCACGGGCGGCAGCCACGCTCCGACCCGGCGCAGGGCGTCGATCACCGGTCCGTAGGCCAGTGGTTCACGCAGTGGGTGGCAGCCGCCCACCAGCACTCGCAGCCCTTCGGCGGCGAGCACGGCGGACGCCTCCGCGACCAGCCGCGACTTGCCGATTCCCGCCTCGCCCTCCACCAGGACGACCGCCGGACGAGCCCCGGACACCGCGCCGAGCAGTACCCGCAGCTCGCGTTCGCGACCCGCGAACGCACAACCTCCGGAGAAGACCGCGCCACCACCCAGGCCGTCCATACCCAGCTCCTGTCACCACGGCGGCCCCCCACAGACGGGAAGGAGCGCCGCACCGTGATCGATTCCACCGTAACCCGGCCTGCGGCAGAGCGCCGAGAAGCGTACTCCCGGCCGTGACCCGGCCTCCCAGGGGCTTCCGCCCGCCCGGGCCGCGTCGCCCGCTCATCGCGGCCGGGGCCGGGCTCCACCGGCTCCACTATCTCCACCGGCTCCTTGGGCGGGCGGGACACGCGGGGATTCCGCTCCCGCTCCACGAACTGGGCGAGCGTGGTCGGGTCCTGGGCCAAGGGCGGCCGGCTCGGCCGCCGGTGCCGGGTGACGGCGTTGGTGGCTGACTGCTCGTCGGCAGGCGCTGTCGTGACCGCCAGACCTTCACCGTCTCCTGAGCCCGCGGCACCGCCGAACGTCGGGGCGGGCAGGTACTGACACACCCCCAACCCACCCCGACACAACCCCACATGGGCCGTCTCGCGGTTCCGGGGTTCCCCCCCGTGATCGGTTTCCCGCTGCGGTTCGGCGGGCGCCAGGGGTTCCCCTGCCGCCGGTGGCCGCGAAGCGCAGGCCACCGCAGGCGGGGGTGTCTGGGTGCTGAGGGCGGCGTGCCGGGTTGTGGTGCCGCCCCCTGGTGGGTGTGGTGTCAGTCGTGGACCCAGAACTCGATGGACATGGGGGGCACGGTGAGCGTCAGGAAGGGACCGCTCTTGCCGTAGCTGCCGTTCGCGTTGGGGATGCCGGGGGTGGTGTCGGGGTCGGTGTCGTGTCGGTAGCGGTAGCCCCGGAAGGTGCCGGTGGTCTTGGTGTCGACCGTGAAGGTGTAGTCGGCGGTGCCGCGGTTGGTGACGACGAGGACGGGCTTGCCGGTGGGGGTCTTCCAGGCCATGATGCGCTGGTGCGGCCGGTACGTGACGCCCCCGGGGGTCACGGTGCCCGTGACCGGGGAGGTCGCGAGGCCGTTTGCCGGGTGGGGTTCCTCGACGTGGTAGCGCACGGAGTCCCAGGGCATGAACTTGACGAAGCCGGCGATGCCGTTCCAGTTGCGGCGGTTCCACGTCCAGTCGCCGGGCTGGAGGTTGGGGAAGCGGCTGTCCGCGGGGGCGCCCGGGGGCCGCCAGTAGCCGAGGCCGTAGCCTTCGGCCCTGGTGTCGGTGGTGGGCTTGAGGGCGTGCAGCCACCACCAGGTGGGGGAGTTCTGGAACGTCATCCAGTTCATGATCGACTGTGCGGTGTTGAGGGTGTTGCCGTCGTTCGTCGGGCTCTGGTGGATGAGGTACTCGAACTCGTTGTTGAAGACGGGCCTGCCGAGGGCGCCGGAGGTGTAGTCCCTGGTGATCTGCCCGTCGCTGTTGTCGCCGATGTGGTGCCAGGTCCAGGCGTCGATGTACCCGAGGGCGGTGGAGGATGCCGTGAGCTTGTTGCCCCAGGGCTGCCACCAGCCCTGGTAGCTGGTGGCGTGGATCTTCACGTTGGGGAAGGCTGTCTTGATCTTGGGGGCGACGATAGTGAACGTGTCCCGGTACTGGTCGGTGCTGTACGCGCAGCCGCCGTAGGTGGCCTCGCGGTTATGGGGCTCGTTCTGCAGGCCCCACCAGGAGATCTGCAGTCTGGGCGGCGAGGTCGGGGTGGCCTTCGACTGGGCGACCAGGTAGTTCAGGTCGGCGACCATCGCGTCGCCCATGGCGGCGAGGTCGGCCGGGGCGAAGGAGGCGAGGGTGGGGCCTCCGGCCCCCCCGAGCTGTCCGTTGCTCTTCCAGTAGGGGGCGGGGGACCAGTACTCGACGCCGAGGCCCTCGATGCCCGCGTCGGCGACCATCTGGGCGAGCTTCCTGGTCTGGTCCGGGTAGCGGTCCTCGAAGCGCTTGCCGTCGGCGGTGACGCCGCGGTGGTAGAGGCCCATGGCGAGGCGGCAGTAGCGGAAGCCGCGGTCGGAGCGGCTGCCCTTGAGCATCTTGTCGATGAAGCGGGTGTACGCGCCGGTGGCGGTCAGGTCGAGGGGCACGCCGCTGACCACGTTGTTGTCGGGGGCGCCTTCGTTGGAGCCGATGGAGTCGGACTGGATCTCGAAGCCGAGGCCGAGGATCGTCTGCCTCTTCGCCCCGTTGTCGTCGAAGGCGATGGTGTAGCTGCCGCCGGTGTCGTCGTCGGCGGCGTGCGCGCGGGTGGGGATGAGGATCTGCGGCAGGGAGGCGGCGGCGCCGGCGATGGCGGCGCCGCGCAGGATGGAGCGGCGGCTGACGCCGAGCGGCTCGGGGCTGGACACGTTCTTCCTCCGTGGGGGACGGGGGTGGGGGATTGGAGGTGGTCGGCGCTGCCCGCGGGGGTGTGGCCGCCCCGGGGTGGGGGCGCTCCGGCACGGGGGCAGGTGACCGGGGGGTGCGGGTGCGGCAGAGCTGGTCGGTCGGTCGGGTGGGGGGCCGGTTCCGGCGGGGGCGATGCCGGTGCGGAGGGTGAGCGCGGCCGCGCCGGTAGGTACGGGGACAGGGAACTGCGATCGGCCCCAGGGCGGTACGGGGGGACCTCGCCGTAGCGCCCGGCCGGAGCCATGCGCGAAACATATGCGATATACGAAATGAACGCCAGATGTGTCGCGCGACATCTTCCCGGCAGGAGCGAGCAGCCGTTGGCAGGGCCCGCCTTCTCCGCACGCCGGCCGGGTCCGGCCGACTGAAGCGGCGAGCCGGTTGGAGGCCGAGGACCGCACCTGGGCCGACCAGCACCTCTACTTCCCCGACATCGCGGCAGGCGACGCGTTCCCCATCGAACGCGTCGGCCTGTGGAACGCGACCGTCTTCTTTCTGCGCTCTACGACCACGCACGCGAGCTGTGGGACCTGGGGCTGGTCCTGGGCCACCTCGACGACAATGTCGTCCGGCCCGGCCCTGCCGCCCGCGTCAACACCACCGCAGCTCTGCGGGTGTTCCCGCGCGACGCCTCGCCGGGGGGATCGTCGGGGGCAAGGACACGATAGGCGAACACGGACTACACCTACACCATCACCCCGGTGGCGCCCGGCGCCGCTTGCGTCCCGATGACCGGGTAAATTCAGGACCTTCCGGTGGTGGGCAACGCCCGCCAAGGTCACCCTGGGCATGGGCTCCTGCGCGCACAATGTGCCGAACCACCTGTGGACACAGGTCATGGCCAAGGGCTGCGAAGGCTTCGTCATGCTGGGGGACACCCCGCACGCCGACAACGACACCCATCCGGCCGTCTCCGGCAAGTGCGAACCGGGGGGACTCTGGAGGCGGTGCGCTCGTATCACCGGGGAGTTCCTGGCCGTGCCCGAACTCGCGAACATGGCCACGTCGATGGCGGTCCACCTTCTTCCGGCGCGGCCCGATCGAGGTGTTCGTCATCGACCCGAGGTGGTTCTCCAACGACAACATCAGCCCCAGGGTTTGCACGGGACCGGTCCAAAAGGCTTGGCTGTTCGACGCGTTGAGCGCCAGCACCGCCACCTTCAAGGTCCTCGCCTCGGGCATGACCTGGTACCGCAAGGTCGGCGGAGTGTGAGGGACGGTCACCGAGAAGCCCGGCAGTAGCCTGGCCGGCCTTGCCGACGGGCGACACACCACCCCGTACCCCGCGCACCCGGCCGGGCGGCCACCCACCGGTCGACGTCCGGCGGTCCGTCTGCGGCTCGGTGTCCTTGGTGTCAGGCGGCACCGACCCCAAGATCGACGGCTTCACCTCCCGCCCGGGCCCGGCCTCCGACTTCGGCGACCGCGTCAGTGTCGTCCACCGCCTGCACGAGGGAATGGCTTCGGCGGGCCCTGACCCGGTATCAGCGCTTCCGGAGAGGACGGCCGGCCGTGTCACCGCTTCTGGTGGACCAGGTGGAAGTACAGCCCGCCGGTGGCCAGGGAGATCCAGGGCAGCCATCCGAACAGGGTGGCCCACCCGCCGTAGTCCTCCATGACGAGGTGGCCCGTGAAGCTCGCGCCCACCACGGCCGCGAGCGATCCGAGCACGGTCAGGGCGTGGTGCTCGTTCCTGGTGCTGAACGTGAACTCCACCGAGCCGTCGGGCGCGTCGCAGTGAGCGACGTGCTGGACGTGGATGGCGAAAGCGCCCGCCACCACGGACCAGGCGACGACGATGGCGACGGCCCCGAAGATCAGCCCGTTGCCGTGCTGGTACTCCGCGATGCTGGTCATGATCCCTCCGTTTCGGGTCCAGGGCCCGGTCGGGCACCTGTCACCGGAAGGACGCTACGGGCCCGAACCAAATCATCTCGACGGCCCGACGGCCTCCCGACCGTGTCCCGAATCTCCGGGTGGGGGCCCGGCCCCGACCGCCCGGAGGGAAACAGGGCAGCTCAAGTGCCCCCGCGCAACGGGCCGCCCGCGCCGTCTGGGTCGGCTGACGTCGTCAACCCGGCTCCCGATAGTCGGCACATTCGAGTGGATCGCCGTCGCACCGCGTGCCCACCCGGCCCAAGCCCACGATCATGACCGCGTGAAGACCACACCCCGCCTCGTCCTGCGCGCCGCGGTCGCGCTGCTCGCGATCCTGCTTCTGGCGGCCTGCGGCCCCCACACGCCGGCGTCCCAGGACGCGCGGCTCCGGAAAGCCGCCGGCGTCACCAGTGTCACGTTGATCATGCCGGAAGGGCTCTGGAAGAAGACCAAACCGTCGTTGGGGTCGGCCGGCAAGGCGAAGCCCGCCCGGCTCGACGGCGAGCGAGGCGAGCGAGGCCTGGTCCGGGTCACCCTGTCGGGCACCGACGTCGTCGAGTACATGAAGCACCTCGACGGAGAGGCTCACCCCGACGGCTTCCGCAAGGCGATGGGGGAGCCCGAGGTGGAAGTCGCCGGCCGCGTCTACGACGCGCTGGGCACGGCCCTGGACACCATCAAGCCCGCCACCAACTCGACCGATCCCGCGCCCGAGGTCCTGATCGACGACACCCTGTCCACCACCACCCCGTAGCGGCTCGGCAGCCGCCCTCCACGGCTTCATCGCCGGCGCGGGCCTGGCCTTCGATGCCTCGGCGTCATCCTGACAAGCCGAGGCCAGTTACGATCGGCTACGAACGATCTGGCGCCTCGGATTCTGACCCACCGAAGCAGATCGTGCCCGGTTGCCTCAGTGTTGGCTGGAATACTCTGTCGACAATCGTGACGTATGGGGCATTGCTGAGTCTTTTGCTTCACATGACATTGGCTTGACCTGCAAACTTTCAACTCTACGAAGATTTCGCATGTATGACTGAACATGAAGTAGTCTGTTCATGCCGAGAGTTGTATGGTTCGCTGACCGGCCTGTCCGGCAAGGATCACTCGAAATCATCGACTGACTTGAAGGGGGATGATGTGAAGCGCCTGGCTCCAAGGCTTTTCGCACTTCTCGTCACGGTCATGCTCGGCTTGACCGTGGCTGCCACACCCTCCGCCGCGTCACCTGCCTCAGGACGGTGCTCAGCGGAGGTCGACACCAGCTCGAACTATCAGTACCGGTGCGAGTTCGGGATCTTCCCTCTGGCTGACACTCCCGCTGGCGCGGCCGTCAAGAACGCAGTCTTCCAGCTCGCCGTCACTCACTTCACCGACTACTTCCCTTTCGGTGGGTGCGGAGACGTGCTGAAGGTGAACCAGACGTGCAAGCTCACACCGGGGAACGCCCCGGTGCAGGTTACGGAGATCGGCTCGAACTACTACATTCTCAAGTCCTTGAAGGGTCATCCGGAAGGTGAGAACCGGTACATCAAGTTCGCGGTGTACATCATCGACAACGAGCTGCGCCTCGGGGTTCTCTCGTGGGGTGAGCCGAGCGTGCCCGCGAAGGCGACGGTTTCATTCGGTGGGGCAACTGCGCTGTGGGGCGGGTACGCCCGGAACCTGGTGAGGACCGTCTACCCGTGATCAGTGGCTGACCGCCCGGCGCCCGGGTACCCCGGACCATTCGGGGTGCTGTTGGCGAATTCGGGGCCCGACGTGACGTCGGTCTTCAAGACCCAGTTGTGGTCCTGGAGACCGACGTTCGCGTTTGTCGCCAGCACCATCCCATTCGGTCCGGGGCCCGTGGTGGGAGGGTGTGGTGCTGGTCCGCAGGGCTGCTGAGCACCAGCACCACCGTCACCGGGAAGAGATCATCGTGCGAGTGATCCACGCCGTGGCCAAGGAGGTGATGGCCCTCAATGAGCAGAACACCCAGATGGACAAGCTCCTTGCGGGCCGGTTTCGCGAGCACGACCTCGCCACCGGATCCGCGGTGGGTGAAGCGGCTGATGCGGGGCGGCTGGCCGACGCCCGCGAGTACACCGCCCACCTGCGGGAATCGAGGCGACCTCCAGCGGCCGGATCGAGCAGACCATCCGCGCGGTGGTTGTCGCCCCGCGACACGCAGCAGGCGCACCGGGTCCGCGACCAGTGCGCCTCCCCCCTCGACGAGCAGGGCACCCCCCGGCGGGATCGTGGAGCGCGGGCCCACCGAGGCGATGTTCTCCGCCCCGGCGAACCCGCACAGCTCCGACGACGTCAACGGCCGGTTCAGGTAGCGGGGGCCAAAATGTGATGCCGACGTGTCTAAATCCGATCGTATGATCGCCCAATGAAACGCGAACTCATCGACGGCGTCCCCGTGCTCTGGGTAGAGACTCCCGGCCCGCTGGAAGCCACCCTGGTCTTCGGCTGCGGCGTCCGGGACGAGACCTTCCGGACCCTCGGCGTCACCCACCTGATCGAGCACCTGGCGATGAGCACGCTGCCCCGCTTGCACTTCGACCACAACGCCTCGGTGGACCTGGCCCTCACCCAGTTCACCTGCACCGGCCGCCCGGAGCAGGTGACCGACTTCCTGGAGCGGGTCTGCCGCGCGCTCACCGTCCTGCCGCTGGAGCGGATCGAGAAGGAGGCCGGCGTCCTGGAAGCGGAGGGCAGCGGAGTGGCGGACCCGACCACCGCCGAGCTGCTCTCGATCCGCTACGGCACCGAGGGCGTCGGCCTGGCGTCCTTCGGCGGCCCGGGGCCGGACCGGATCCCGGTCGAGGCGGTCCAGGACACCGTGGCGCGGTACTTCCACGCCCAGAACGCGGCACTGGTGCTGACCGGGCCGCCGCCGGCCGGCCTGCGGCTCCCGCTGCCCAGCGGCGAGCGCCCGGCCCGCGCCACCGAGCAGACAGTCCGGCAGACCGGTCCGTCCTGGCAGCAGGCCCAGGTGCCCGGTCCGGGGCTGTCGCTCTCCTGCGACCTGAACGACCAGGCGGTCTTCGTGGCCGTCCAGTTGCTGCGCCAGCGCCTCACCGAGACCGTCCGTCACCGCGAGGGGCTCACCTACGACGTGGGCGGCGACGCGGTGTTCGTCGCCCCGGGCCGGGGTGAGCGGACGATCTGCATGGAGGCAAGGGAGGGCCAGGAGCAGCGGGTCTGCGAACTGCTCTGGCAGGAGGCGCTCCGGCTGGCCACCGAGGAGGTGCCCCAGGCCGAGCTCGCCGAGGAGGTGGAGGCCTCCCGGGAGGTCCTCCTCGACCCACGTGCGGTGGAGTACGAGCTGGTCGAAGCCGCGGCCGAACACCTGCTCGCCGATGCGCCGATGGGCAACCGGGCCCGGCTGGACGTGATCGAGGAGCTGACTCCGGCCCGGGTCCGGGAGGCGTTCGCCACCGCCCTCGGCTCGGCGTTGTTGGTCGTGCCGTGCGAGGTCGAGGTGCGGGCGCACTGGGCGGACGGCACCGAGCTCCGTCAGTACTCCTGCGGAGAAGGCGGCGAACTCCCCAGCAAGGGACAGGAGTTCCGTCCTCCTCTGACGGCCCGGCTGCGCTACTCGGGCGCCCGGAAGGTACGCCTGATGGTCACCGGTGACGGGCTCTGGATGCGCCAGCCGGACGGCTCGGTGCACGCCATCGCGTTCACCGACGTGGTGGGTGTGGAAATGCAGGGCCCGGGCCGGGTGGTCTACGGGACGGGCAACTGCTTCCTCCCGGTGCTGCCCGACCTGTTCGCCGGGATCGGCCCGGCCGTCGCCGCGATCGACGCCGCCGTGCCCGCCGAGCTGCGCTACCCGGCCTCCGCCTTCCGCTCCGCCGACTGAACGCGAGAACCACCGTGCCCACGTACGCAGTTGTGACCGCCGCCGACCGTGACCAGGTTCGCGCCGCGCTGCTCCGCTCCAAGGTCGGGGGCTACCTCCACACCGGGGCGGGGCCGGGCAGCGCGGTGCTGTTCGACCGCCCGAGGCCCCGATTCGGGCGTATTCCCCGGAGCCGGATCCTCAACCCCGCCTGGGAGCTGGCGGTCGATACCAAGGCCGGCGCCTGGCTCCTGGAGGACGACGGCTGGTGCGCGCAGGCGACCGCCTGCTACCCGACCGGCGGCTACCTCAGCCTCGGCTGGGGCGCGGACTGGACCCCGCCCGAGGATCCTGCCCAGCTGGCCGCCCACCTGAAGCTGTGGCGCAGGGACTGCGCGGAGATCGCCCGGAAGACCGGTCTGGCCGACCCGGAAGCGCTGGCCCGCGTGCGCAACGATCCGGCGTCGGACGGCTCCCGGATCCCGGGGGAGGACATCCTGCGCCGGATCTGCGCCCTGGTGGGTGCTCCGGATGTGGTGGTCGGGCAGTCCCTGTTCGCGCAGGCCGGGCCGCGCGGCCGGGACTTCGAGCGCTTCGAGGCCAAGGGCCGCTGATCCCGGCCCGGAGGCATCCGAGCGCACGCGACCTCCACGGAGCCTCATGCCGACCGCGCGGGCAAGGCAGGGCAAGGCCGAGCACCGCTGCACGGCGATCGACCCGGACGGGATCGCGTCCGTTCCGCCGAGAGCCGCCGCTGCGGCCTCCACGAGGCCCCTGGCGGGTGGGACGGACGGTCGGCCTGGCGTTCGTTGCTCAGGCCCACGGCGTGCGAGCGTGACCACGAGCGGTTGCCGTGCCGCCTCCGGGAGGTGAAGGCAGCCTCCGGGGCCACCTGGTGCGGCCCCCTCTGAAGACGCGCGAGGCGGCACGGCTCTGCGCGCGAGCCGTGGCCCTCCTGTCAGGCGACCGCCCGCACCAGCTGTTCCTCGTCGACACCATCGGGGTCGGCGGCGTGGCCGGTCGCGGTCGCGGGTCGCGGGTCACGCGCCGAACGTCGCGGGCGGCGCTGTGCGGTGCTCGCCCGCCGCTTCGCCGACGGTGTGGGCGTCCTCTGGGCGGCCCGCCGATCCGCGTTCCGCTTGGTGGGTGGCCCAGTGTCCTGGTCGGGCCCGGCGGGATAGGGTCCGGGGCTCCCGGGTCGGAGATCCGGGCCGGGTTCCCGACAAGCGCCTCGCCGCTACGGCCGGAGTACCGTGGGAGGTGTCGGGGCGGTCGCGCCGTGCGCGCTGCTCGCAGGCATTCTGCCGAAGGACTCGACCGGGGGCCCGGTGCCTCCAGGAGGGGTGCTGCCCGTGGCCGTTCGTGTTCCGGCCGCCCACCGCGCCGTCGTGCCGCACGGCGCGAGGTGTCATGTTCGCGGCCGATGATTCCCGGCAGAGCCCGGTCGGAGCCGTCGGCAGGGTGACGGTGCCGATCCCGGCGGAAGGGCCGGGAGAGGTGTTGGTCGGCCTGCGCGGCGGGTCGGAGGTGTTCGCGGCGTGGTCCGCCGCGCCGATCGCGGTCAACACCCGGGTGATCGTGATCGACACGATCTCCGCCCGGTCGGTGCTGGTCGAGCCGCTGCCGCCCTGAGCCCGGCGGCCGCCGCGGCCCTCGTCGATCTGTTGCAGGTCAGGTGGTTCGTCATGTTGTTCTGGCACGTGCCCGCGCCCAACGAGGCCATGCTCATCTCCGGTTCCAAGCGGCAGTCGCAGGACACCCAGTTCCGGATCGTCACGGGCCACGGGAGCTTCGTCGTTCCCGTCAAGCAGAAGGCCCGCATGTTGTCCCTGGCCCTGCAGGAGGCGGAGATCGCCGAGGACTGCGTCACCCAGCAGGGCATCCGGCTCACCGTCCGCGCGGTCTGTGTCTTCAAGGTCGGCGACGACGCCGTGTCGATCGCCAACGCCGCCCGGCGCTTCCTGTCCGAACAGAACCAGATGCAGGAACTGGTCGGACGGATCTTCGCGGGCCACCTGCGCTCCATCATCGGCGGGCTGACCGTGGAGCAGATCATCAGGGAACGCAGCCGGGTCGCGCAGGAGGTCATGGCAGGCAGTCACGGCGAGATGGAGAAGCTCGGCATCGTGGTGGACGCCCTGCAGATCCAGGAGATCGAGGACGCCACCGGCTACATCAACAACCTCGCCGCGCCGCACGCGGCGGCGGTGGCCAGCCAGGCCCGGATCGCCCAGGCCAAGGCCGACCAGGAGGCGAGCGAACGGGAGCAGCAGGCCGCCGCGCTCAAGGCCGAGTACGAGCGGGACACCGCGATCAAGCGGGCCGGCTTCCTCGCGGAGACCGAGCAGTCCAGGGCGCGCGCCTCCCAGGCCGGGCCGCTCGCCGAGGCCCGGGCCACCCAGGAGGTCATCGAGGAGCAGACCGCCCTCGCGCAGCGCAATGCGGCGCTCACGGCGCAGCGGCTGGAGGCGGAGGTGCGGCGGCCGGCCGACGCCGAGGCCTACCGGAAGCGGACGCTGGCCGAGGCGGACCGCGACCGGGTGAAGTTCGAGGCCGACGCCGGCGCCTACACGGAACGGGCCCTGGCCCAGGCCCAGGCGGACGCCAACGCCGTCCGTGCGGCGTCGCTGCGGGACGGCAACCAGGAGCTGATCGCGGCCAACCGGATCGTGGAGGTCCTGCCCGCACTCGCCGACTCGGCGGCCCGGGGCCTGGCGGGCGCCGATCTGACCGTCCTGAACGGCACCGACGGGGTGAACCGGATCGCGGCCGGTATCGCCGGTCAGGGGCTGGCCATCCTGCGGTCCCTCCAGCCCTCCGCGGCACCCACAGCGGCCTCGACGGCTTCGATGACCGGCGCGTCGGCCGCGGACCCGAACGCCAACGGTCGCCCCACGCCGCGGCTCCCCGAACGGAGCTGATCCGGACACCGCGCCGCGCGAGTCTCGAAGACGGCCCGTGGTGAGCCGACCGTGTCCAGCCCGGCCGGCTCACCACGGGCCGCCGCTTCGATGCCCGCCCGAGGACGCGCTGTTCGTCGACGGGTGCAGCGTGTTGACGGCGGGTCGTCCTGGTGGCGGGGCAGGGGCCGGCTCCGTCGGGCCGAGGCGACCGGGCTCGCCAACGGCTGCTGCGTGGCTTCGTCCACTTCAAGTGGCAAGCGATGACGGTGAAGGCCCAAGAGCCGGCACCGACCGGAGCACGAACGCGGCCCCGAACCTACGAGACGACCTCGGTAACGGCTCCGCGCGCCACGATTCCCGGGCCGTGCTGGAACGAGAAGCGCAGGCCCTCCACCAAGACGATCTCGCGGTCCAGAGTGGCGGTCAGGTCGGTGTTCTCGCCGGGCGTCGCCCTGTCGATCCCGTCCGCCAGCTTGATGGACCCGTCGATGATGCCTCCGCGAATGACGAACCGGGGCCGGTATCCCGAGGTGATGGAGGCATCGCGGCCGCCTTCGTCCGCGCTCAGCACGTAGATGTTGGCCTTGAAGGTGGTGCGTGCCGTGAAGCTGCCCGGCTTGGCCAGGACCTGACCCAGTTCGATGTCCTTGGCGGCGATGCCACGCAGCAGCACGGCCACGGCCTTCCCGTCCCCTCCTTCCGCTGCCGTACGGTCCACCTCGACCCCGGCGCATGTGGCCGGGAGGGACTTGCCGGCGCCGACGATCTCGACGTCGTCCCCCGCCTTGACGCTGCCGCGTTCGATGCGGCCGAACAGAACGGTGTCGCCCCCCGGGAGAGAATTGACGTTCACGATGGACATCAGGAACGGCTCGTCGACTGCCGCCTCGGCTGTCTCTTCTGACATAGGTGACTTCTCCTCGAACGGGTGGTCTGTGCAGGCCGCCGACGCAATGGACGGTAGCACTGGGCCGCAGGAGCCGCGGAACGCGTGCTCATGCCTTCGCCAATCCTGACGGCTGGTCACACGGATCAGCGGCAACCGAGCCCGAGACACTTGGTGGCGAACCCGTCCGAGCGACAACGGGATGTGAGATCACTTGACTTGCCTGGTCTCACATCCCGTTGCGTCCGCCCAGTTCAGGCGCCGTCCCATCGACGAAGCTCAACTGAGACGGGACACGAGCAGTACCGGGCGTTCGAACGCCGATCAACCGCAGCCACCCACCCACGCGTCGCGCGCGCGGAAAGGACTGCGGTCGGCGCCGAATCACTCACAACGGGACCTCGCCGGCCTCTTGTGTCGGCGCCCGAGCTTCTTGTGCTCTCCGCCTCGGGGCAGGAGATCTTGCGGCGGTTCCTGCCTCAAGTGAGGTGTCCGCACCTGCCCGTGCCGAAAGATTTCCGGTCGGCTGGCCAGTGGGGACCGTCGACCCGGGGAGCGGGTGGGCTGTCGTCCGCGGGGGGATGTGCTCACGTCGAAGGGGATGTGAGTGTCCGTGGGGTGCGGGCACCGTCGGCCCCGATCGCCTGCCGTGACCGCCCCACCGGCCGGCCGGCGGGGCGGTCACGGCTTCTACGGCCGCGATCCGTTGGTGTCTCCGTGTCCCGATCGTGTCCGTCGTCGGGAACGCGGCTGTTCGGGAGACTGATGTGATCGGTCGCCGCCCGTGCGTCCGCGTCATGAGTTCGCTCGCGACTGGTTCACTTCTTGTGACTGCTTCCTGGCATACGGTCAGGGCGATCGGTGTTGAGGAGATCCGCATGTCCTACTGGATGAAGCTGCGTGGCACCCTGGTTGGTGCCTGCGCCGTGACCTTGCTGGCCGGCCCCGGTCTCCTGTCCCTCCCCGCCGAGGCTGACGGCTTGAGGGTGTCCGCAGCCGCAGGGGCGAGCTCGACGCGGTCGACCAGGCCGGAACAACAGGTCTACACCTTCTTCGGCGACTACCGCGACGCGATCCTCGGCCAGCACTCGCAGGGCACGAGCGCCATGGACGTCCGCCAGGAGTACCTCACCAAGCAGCTCGACGGAGCTCTCTACGACTGGGGCGCCGCGAACCAGAAGGATCCCGTCTTCCGCTCCCAGGACGTCCCCACCATCGACTACTCCTGGAAGACGGCCGACACCAGCCCCGCCGGACACTCCACCGTCATCCTCACCGAGAAGTTCGAGGACGGGACCACCAAGGACGTTTGGTATCAGGTCAACCTCGACGGGCTCCTCATCGACGGCATCACCGACCCGCCGGCGGCTTCCTGAACCGTCCTCGCCCAACCGCTGCCCCGGTCGCGTCGCGCCCGGGGCAGCACCGCGTCGGCCGTCGCCGCTGATCGCCAGTAGGTGGAGTCACGCCCACATCAAGGTGGCGCCCCGCCTCCACACGCGACCTGCCCGACCGATAGTGACCAGGAGGCGGCTGGCGAAGGCGCGGGCGAAATTACGCAAACCGCGTAGACTGCCACAAACCTTGGCGGAACAGGACCAGAGCTCCTCCGTCCACGCTGTCGACGCCAGCGGCCGCCGCCACACCGCCCGTCCGCACACATCACACGTCACGAGCGGATCCTCACGCGCCGACCTGCACGGCCTCCGGCCCCGCCGACCCGAGAGATGTCGAACGCCCCAGCCGGGAGAAGGCGTTCTCTAACACGGGAGTGGGGGCGGGAGTATCCCAACTCCCTGGGATGGAAGCGTCATTCGTACACGAGGAAGAATCCGGTGCGCCGGGCACGTACTGACATGGGCCTGGCACTCCCGTCAACAGGAGGATCCTGTGGAAGCCGCCCACCCTCGGCGCCGCCTCCGGCGCCTCGGGGCCCTGGCCACGCTCACCGTCACCCTGGCCGGCCTCACCGGTCTGGCCGCCGGCACGGCCCAGGCCGACCCGCTGCCCCGGCCGCCGTCCGACAGTTGCAACCCGAACCTGGAGACGATCTGGCAGGATGTCGCCACGGCCCGGGTCGCCCCCGTGATCACGCACTGGAGCGGCATCACCATCGCCCCCGGCAGCACGGGTGCCTACGAGGAGACGCTCTCCGAGGTCGACAGCGTCAGCACCACCTACAACAACTCGGTGGAGATCACCGCCTCGGCGGGCATCCTGTTCGCCAAGGTCTCGGCCAAGGTGGGCTTCTCCGTGCAGAAGACCAAGGCCAGCACCAGCACGTGGTCGCGGACGCTCAGGTACAACTTCAATAGCCCCGGCGACTACGGCCTGTTCAAGGGCACCCACAAGGTCGAGGGCGAGTTCGTCCGCTACCAGTGCGCCCGCACCGGAGCCAACACCGGTGTCTGGGTCAACACCCTGACCGGCGGCACCGCCCCGTACACCACCTACACCGTCGAGCTCCAGGGCACCATCTCCTGCGCGACGCCCGTCACCCCCGGCAGCGTCCAGGAGCTGGCCCGGCGTGAGCTGAGGTGCGCGTGAGGGCGCGGAGGGCGCGCTCCCTCGCCGCCCTGGTGCTGGCCTTCGCCAGCGCGTTGCTGATGCTCGCCGCCCCGCAGGCCTCGGCGGCGCCGTTCAAGGGGCCGTACGGCACGGTGTGCGACGAGAGGGCGGTCGGGTTCCAGAGCCCGAGCGACTACAGCGACTGGGGCATACCGGGAGATCCGAGCACCACCTTCCCCTCCCACTGGCAGACTTACGGCCCCACCTACCTCTCCTCGCACCCTTACAAGTCCTTTGACCGCGACCGGCCGTTCCGCCGCTACCAGGCCGAACTGCTGACCCCGGACTGGGGTGGCCGGACGCAGTGGTTCATCTGCCGGGGCGAGGGTCCGGCTGTCTACCTCCAGACCATGGACTTCTACTGCCTGACCGCCGGAGACCCGGTGAAGTACCCGGGGGACGAGATCGATGTCATGCCGTGCGTCGAGTCGGCGAACACCGACCTCAAGTTCCGCATCCACACCAACGAGGCCGGTTGGTCGGTGATCCAGGACGAGCGCTGGGGCTACTTCCTGGACGCCGTCCGCACCTCCTTCAAGGACGAGGTGTTCGGGACGGTTTGGACCTACACCCTGAAGCTGTCCGCCGACAACGCCCTCGCGTTCCGGATGGTCTGAGCAGGGTCGGGGACTGGCGTGGTGGCTGACGCTCCGTTTCCAGTCCCCGCCGCGTTCGTGACTGTCCGAGGTACGGGAGCCCAATTCCTGGCGTCAGCCGCTCCGCGTTCCCGCCGGCGGGGTTTCCGGGGAACCGACCCGGCGACATGACCAAACCGTCCACGGGTATTGACCAGTGTTCTGTCGCACGTGGCCGATGCGCTGGTTGTCTCGATCGGGACACCCCGATCTCCCACCGCGGGGTGCGCCCGGTCGCCTTTCTCCACCGCTCGGACGATGGTGGGCCGCCGGTCGTGCGGCCCACCATCAGTGCGTTCCGGCGGTTTAGTAGAGGACCGCGGAGAGCCGCGCGGGGCCGGTCTCGGTGGTGGTGTCGCAGAAGTAGACGATGGCCTGGTGGCTGTTCACGTAGGCCTGGCCGGCCGCGTGGCAGGCGGCGGCGGTCGGGTAGATGCCGATGTAGGTGTAGGTGGCCGCCTGGGCGGTCGGGGCGGCGATCAGGGCGCCGCCGGCCACGATCCCGGCCACGGTCACGGCGGAGAATGCCTTGCGAAGCGACATGGTGGTCTTCCTCCCATTGGTGAGCGCCGGGGTCCGTGCCCCCTGCGCTTCGTCGAGGAGCTTCCTCCGATTGTGAAGGCTGGGCAATGGTCGAGACCAATTCCGACCGGAAGCGGTGTGGTGTTTCTGTGACGGCGCAGGTCACGGGCTTGTCTGACGTGCTGACGATCATCTTCCGGACAGTTCTTGCAATGTCCGGAACCTGACAGTCCGTTTCGACCGATTCGCCGGGACGGTCCCAGGTCGTTTCCCCGTGTCCTGTGTCACCCAGTCGTCCTTGATGCGGTCGCGCCCCCGAACGGGATGCCGCCGCGGGGAACGTCCGGCAACGCCGCCCCCCGCGGCACCACCCCCTGACGGCGAGCAGGCCCGGGACACGGTGGCAGGACTGCCATCGGCTGTCAGAGCATCGACCGACGCTCAGCCGCAGCGCTAAGGCCGTCAAAGCGTCTGGGGCGGTGCGTCGTTGATGAGCTGACGCGTCGCTCCGGCGGCTTGATCCCGGCCCCGTCCTTCCCCCGCCGGGCACCACTCTCCCGCACCTCGTCGATCACCGTGCGCTTGAACTCCTGCGGCCGCGCCGCCCGCAGGATGGCGACGGCGGGAACTTCCGGAGCCGGCCCGGAGCCGGCCCCGAGCCGTGGGAGCAACGAGCCGGGAGATCCAGGACCGTCGCGGCGTCCCCATGAACATCGTCACTGTCGAGGCCGACGGACAGTTGGTTACGATCGGAGTGTGCTCGGCCGGCATGCCGACCGGGCGTATCCGCTCACACGGCCGAGGCAAGGGGTGACGAACACATGGCTGGTCCTGTCGCGGCTCGTGGCCCGCACGTCCTGCGCCGGATGAACGGCGAGGCCGTGCTGTCGGCTCTGCGGACCGCGGAGCTGGACGCGTGCCGGGTCTCCGACCTGATATCGGCTACCGGGCTCTCGCGGCCCGCGGTCACGCGGGCACTGGCGGATCTCTGTGAGACGGGTCTCGTCGAGGACATCGTGGTGAATCCCGCCGACGAACCGGACGGCCGGACGGTGGGCCGGCCCGCGCGGTTGGCGCGGTTCCGGTCGGAGGCTGGCCATGTCTGCGGTGTCGACATAGGCCCGCACAAGGTCCTGGTGATCGTCGCCGATCTCAAGGGCCGGGTGGTCGCCAGCCACCGGGCTTCCGTGCCGGCCCACACTCGCGGAGGCGACCTTGTCGTCATCGCCAAGGAGGCCGTCGCGGAGGCGCTGAAGCGGGCGCGCCTGAACGCCGCTGACCTGTGGGCCGTCTGTGTCGGTACGCCGGGGATCGTCGATCGTGAGGGCGGCACGGTCCTCAGGGCGCCCAGCATTCCCGGGTGGACCGGTCTGTCGGTCGTTCCCGAACTGGCTGAGCGGTTCGGCTGCCCGGTCCGACTGGAGAATGACGTCACGCTCGCGGTGCTCGCCGAGCTCGGCGCGGGCGACGGGGGAGAAGGCGGCGAGAACTTGGCGCTGGTGCAGTGGGGGCAGCGCATCGGCATCGGCATCGTGATCGACGGCAGGCCGTACCGCGGGGCCTCCGGGGCGGCCGGCGAGCTGGGCTTCGTCGACCTCGACCCGACCGGGCAGGCCGGTGATCCGACGGTACCGGACGCACCGGACGGCATGGGCGCCTTCGAACGGCTGGTGGGGGCCTCGGCCTTCCACCGGACGGCCCTCGCGGCATACGCGGCGGCTGGGACCGTGGCCCCTGCGGGGCTGGCGGCCGGCGAGGAGGGGCTCCCGGTGCTCTTCGACGCGGCGCGGGCCGGCGACCCGATCGCGGTGGGCGTGGTCGACGAGGTCGCACGCCTCTTCGCACGGGGGCTGGCGGTCTTCCTCCTCTTGGTGGACCCGGGGCGTGTGGTCATCGGAGGCGGGTTGTCCATCGCCGGCGAGGCTCTCCTCGGGCCGGTGCGTCGTCATCTGGCGAACCAAGTGCTGGTGCCCGTCGAGGTGGTGGCGTCCGAACTGGGGGAGCGGGGGGTGGCACTGGGCGCGGTGCGCGCCGCCCTGCACGCTGTCGAGCCCCGGATCGCGGTCGGCGAACGGGTGTGATGCCGGCCCGCGTCCTCGGCCGAGGACGCGGGCCGGCGTTCGGCCGGCGTGCGGGAGGGACGGGTCAGCTGGGCACGGTCCAGCGCTGGGCCGCGCTGGTGGCGTCGCAGACGGCGATCTCCAGCCCCGTCCCGACCTCGGTCCTCCCCGCGACAGTGGCCAGACACAGGCCCGACTTGGTGTTCTTCAGGGTTCCGTCGGGCGCGCTGATCCAGTCCTGGGCAGGCGTGCCGTTGCATTCGTGGATCTGGACGACGGTGCCGGCGGTCGTGGCTCCCCAGCGGACGTCCATGCAACGTCCCTTCGCACGGATGGTCCTGTCCGTGCCGGTGCCGGGCGTCCACTGCTGGGCTTCCGTGGAGTTGCAGGAGTACAGCTGCAACGCCTTGCCGTTGGTGGCGTCGGCGTTGGGGATGTCGACGCATCTGCTCGGGGTGTTGGTGATGGGCCCTGCGGGATCGATCGCCGGGAGGGTGTCGCTGATCTGCTTCGCCAGCGCGTATGAGTCGCCGACGGGGACGGTGGCGTAGGTGTCGGACTTCCGGGCCCACCGGTCGTCGCCGGCGAACACCTCGGCCTCGGTCGGAGTGAGCGGAGCGCTGTTCGTCGCCAGCGCGGTGTCCAGGACCTTGAAGTACGCTGCCCAGCGCGGCGCGTAGAAGTCGCCGATCAGGCCCGCCAGCTCGCGGTTGCCGTAGTCGTGCAGCGCACCGTCGTTGCTCTGCTCCGCGGTGTTGCCCCAGGTGGTGAGGAGCGAGCGGGCGTCGTACTCCAGCTGAGCCTTCTCCGCGGCAGTGGCGCCCCATGCCTTGGCCTGCTCCAGCCAGGGCCCGAGCAGGAACCTGGAGTCGGAGGCGGTGAGCCGCTCCAGCAGGGCCATGTCGTCGGCCCATTCCTCGACCAGGGCGCGGAAGGCCGTCAGGTTCCCGGCGCTGTAGGCGGCGTTGAGCTGCGGCAGCAGCACGCGCGAGCGGTTCGTGAGCGCCTGGCGCGCGGTGTCCACGAGGTCGTACGTGTAGGCGTCGCTCGTGCGCAGCGCGCTGTCGACCTGGAGGAGTTCGGCCAGGGCCCTCTGGACGGTGCTGGCGTCGTAGCGCACGGCCGTCGGGCTCCACGACGCGGACCTGTTGACGCCGAGGTCGGGCCGGGCGGTGAAGAGGCTGTCCTGTGGCTCCGCCGACGACCCTGTCCCCAGGCTGTACGGACCCCTGCGCAGCAGGTCCCAGGCGGCGGTGGCGTGCGGGTCGGTGCCGCCGTACCGGCGGGAGGCGTAGTCCGCGAACCAGGCGCGCTGGTCGATCCCGGTCGGCCGCCAGGCGAGTTCGGTGAACAGGTCGAAGGAGGCGGGGTTGCCACCGGTTCCCTCGGGCAGGTAGGCGATGCCCTTGAGTGCGCTGTGAGGCTTCGTGCGCCAGGCCT
Organism: Kitasatospora sp. NPDC059327; assembly: GCF_042752535.1. Taxonomy (NCBI): domain Bacteria; kingdom Bacillati; phylum Actinomycetota; class Actinomycetes; order Kitasatosporales; family Streptomycetaceae; genus Kitasatospora; species Kitasatospora sp. NPDC059327. The sequence goes on from NZ_JBHYYB010000010.1 coordinate 69,411, forward strand.
CGAAGCGCTCGACCCAGGTGCTGGTGGCGGCGCCGATCGTGGTGTGGCCGCCGAAGTTGTCGATCGCGCCGAACGCGTAGGGGATGCCGCCCCATTTGGTCTCGCGGTCGAGGTCGTCGTAGCGGTCGGAGACGCCGTCGAGGACGAGCGTCCTGGACTTGTCGAGGTTCTTGATCAGATCGGGGTTGTCCGACCAGCCGAGAATGGCCCACGTCGCTTCGGGGTGAGCGGTGTTGAGGGCCTTCTGGATGGCAGCGCCGACCGCCGGCAGGTCCATGTCGGTGCTCTTGCCGCCTGCCTCGTGCAGGGGGTCCATCTTGTACATCGTGCTGTCGCCGAACTTCTCCCGCTGAGCGGAGTAGTAGGCCGCGGCGACCTCCGCGAAGACGGGCGAGGTGGGGTCGAGCCAGTGGGGGCGCTGGTATCCCTGCCAGATGCCCTGCTCGACCACGTGGGCCGTGGGGTTCTTCGCCCGGAAGTCGGTCGGGACGTTGCCGTAGTAGCCCGGCAGGACCGGGGTCATCCGCAGGGAGCGCAGATAGTCGGCGATCTGCCTGCCCTGCGCCGCACGGGCGTTGATCAGGCTGTCGCTGACCGGGTTGTTCGTCGTGTTGGACATGTTCTGCAGCAGCCACCAGCCCTGGTGGGCGGGCTGGGGGATCCATTCCCGCAGGTCCTGCGCGGAGTAGCCGAAGTTCTGGAGCGCCTTGTAGTAGGGGTACTCGGCGCCCATCTGGACGAAGACCTCGTTGACGCCGTGCAACGCCAGCAGGTCGATGTCCCGCTGGTAGGACTGGAAGGTGCGGTAGGCGCCGGAGTAGCCGTCGTCCGTGTCGTTGAGGGCGTAGCGGTGGGGGACGACCGCGGTGTTGGTGATGGTGCCGGGCACGGCGGGCAGGGTGGCGGGAAGCCTCCCCAGGCTGTCGCCGGGCCAGCCGACGTCGACCTTGGCGACGTGTTTCAGGTACCAGCCGGCGCCGGCGAGGAGGGTGGCTGGGGAGGTGCCCTCGATCCGGATCGCACCGCTCGTGCCGGAGAGCGTGAAGGAGTCGTCGACGCCGGTCCTGGCCACGGGGACCAGGGTGATCTGCCGCGCCTTGTCGTGCAACAGGCGGGTGAGGCCGGCGGCCGCTGGAGCTGTGTCGAACGCGGGAGTGGTGGCTCGGGTGGGGCCGGTCGCGGCGAGGACCGAGGTGGCTGCGAGGAAACTGCTGATCAGGAGTGTCGCGACCGAGGGTCGTAAGGATCTCTTCATGGGCCTTCCTCTTTAGTAACGAAGTGTTCGATACATTGCGGCCGCGGACTTCGTCTGTCAAGAGCGTGGTACCGGATCGGCGCGAGCCGGCGCTACCGGTCGGGGCGACGGACCGGCACCGCCCCGCGTGTCGCACGGGGCGGTGCCGGCGATGCGGCGTCGATGACGGGAGGTCAGGCCAAGGAGGGCGGGCCCGGGCCCGCTCGGACCGGCCCTCGGGTCCGCTCCGTCGGGGCGGCGGCGGGGCTCGGCCCTCGGAAGGGGTGGGGCAGGGCCTTCGGCATGACGACGCCTTCGGCCCACCACGATCGGCCGCCAACGACGGTCGCACGCGGTGGAGGGGCGCTCCGCGAGGACCGCCCCCTGCCCGTCTCGGCCGTCGCCGGCCCACCGCCTTCCCCCACGATGCCTCTGACCAGGTCGGAGGGCGAGCCGCCGCTAGTCCTGCTTTTCGCCGGAGGTGAAGCGGGAGACGATGAGGGCGAGGATGATGATGGCGCCGTTGAGGAACTGGTTCCACAGCGGGGGGACGCCGGCCAGGGTCATGACGTTGACCACGAGTTGCAGGGTGAGCACGCCGGTGAGGGCGCCGAAGAGGGTGCCGCGGCCGCCGTTGAGGCTGACGCCGCCGATGACGGTGGCGGCGAAGACCTGGAAGATCCAGCCGTTGCCCTGGTCGGCGGAGATGGAGCCGTAGTGGCCGGTGTAGAGGATGCCGGCGAACGCCGCGAGGACGCTGCCGAGGATCAGGACGATCCAGACGATCCGGTCGACGCGGATGCCGGCGGCGCGGGCGGCTTCGGCGTTGCCGCCTATCGCGTAGAGGGCGCGGCCGTGGCGCAGCCAGGCGAGGGCGGTGCCGCCGGCGAGGAAGAGCGTGGCGCAGATCCAGATGGCGGCGGGTACGCCGAGCCAGGAGGCTTTGCCGAGGTAGGTGAGGGAGGAGGGCAGGTTGACGATCGACTGGCCCTCGGAGATCGCGATCTGCAGGCCGCGCAGCAGGGTGAGTGCGCCGAGGGTGACGATGAAGCCGTTCAGGCGCAGCTTGAGGATGAGGAATCCGTTGACGGCTCCGATGAGGGCGCCGACCAGGAGGCAGAGGGGTACGGCGCTCCAGTCGGGGAGCAGGCCCAGGCCGGTGAAGCGGGAGCCTTGGTCGGGCAGGACCAGCCAGACGGCGATGACGGGGGCGACGCCGATGGTGGACTCCAGCGAGAGGTCCATCCGGCCGGCGATCATGATCAGTGCCTGGGCGAGGACGAGGAGGCTGAGTTCGGTGGACTGCTGGCCGACGCCCAGGAGGTTGTCGGCGGTGAGGAAGGCGGGGGACACGATGACGCCGATGACACCCAGGACCAGGAGGACGGGCAGGAGGGAGAGGTCTCGGTAGCGGGCCAGTTCCAGGCGTGGCCGGGTGATGGAGCGGGGGGTGAGTTCAGCGGTGGGAGCCATCGTGTTCCTTCGTGTCGGTGCCGGTCATGCCTTCCATGGCCGCGACCAGTTGTTCGTCGCTCCAGCCGCGGGGGAACTCCGCGACGACCCGGCCGTGGAACATCGCGAGGACCCGGTCGCAGGCCCGCAGGTCGTCCAGTTCGTCGGAGACGATGAGGGCGCTCTTGCCCGCGTCGGCGACCGCGCGCACCGTGCCGAGCAGGGATTCCTTGGATTTGATGTCGACACCGTTGGTCGGCCGGATGGCGACCAGGACGTGGGGGCTTGTGGCGAGGGCCCGGGCGATGACGACCTTCTGCTGGTTGCCACCGGACAGGGCCGCCACCGGGGTGTCCGGGCTGGGGGTCTTGATGTCCAGGTCGGCGACCATGCGCCGGGCGAACGCCCTGGTCCGGGAGGGCAGCACCGTGCCGAACGGGCCGAGCTGGTCGGCGACGGTGAGGGTGGCGTTCTCGGCCACGCTGCGGTGCGGGACCAGGCCCTGGAGGTGCCGGTCCTCGGGGACCAGGCCGACGCCGGCGGCGAGCGCGGCCGGGACGTGGCCGGCGCGGAGGGGCCGGCCGGCGACGGTGATGGTCCCGGCGGCGGGGCGGCGTAGCCCGGCGATGCTCTCGCCGACCTGGACGTTGCCGCTGGCGGTGGCTCCGGCGAGGCCGAGGACCTCGCCGGCCCGGACCCGCAGGCTGAGGTCCTCGAAGGCTCCGGAGAGGGTGAGGTGGTCGAGTTCGAGGAGGTTCGGGGCGTCGGGCGCCGGCCCGGCGGACGGGTGCTCGTCGGCGGCGTGGCCCCTGGATTCCCCGGTCATGGCCTCGACCAGGGCGTGGTGGTCGAGGCCGGCGACGGTGGCGGTGGTGATGTGCCGGGCGTCGCGGTAGACGGTGACGGTGTCGCAGAGGTCGTAGACCTCCTGGAGGTGGTGCGAGATGAACAGGAACGCGACGCCCTGGCCCTGGAGTTCGCGGAGTTTGACGAACAGCCGCTCGATGCCGCGGGCGTCGAGCTTGGCGGTCGGTTCGTCGAGGATGATGAACCGGGCGCCGAAGGACAGGGCGCGGGCGATCTCGACGAACTGGCGCTGCTCGACGGTGAGTTGGTCGGCCCGTGCGGTCGGGTCGACGTCCACGCCGTACTCGGTGAGCAGTTCGCCGGCCCGTCGGCGCAGGTGCTTCCAGTTGATCGGGCGCAGCGCCCGGTCGCTCTGCCGGTCGAGGAAGAGGTTCTCGGTGACGGTGAGGGCCGGGATGATGGTGGAGCGCTGGTAGACGCAGGCCGCCTTGGAGCGCCAGGCGTCGGTGTTGCCGGGGGCGGGGGCCGGCTCGCCGTCGAAGCGCAGGGTGCCGGTGTCGGCCGCCTGGAGCCCGGTGAGGATGGACACGAGGGTGGACTTGCCGGCGCCGTTGCGGCCGACGAGGGCGTGTGCTTCGCCGGGGGCGACCGTGAGGCGGGCGTCGACGAGGGCGACTGTCGCGCCGAACCGTTTGCCGATGCCGCTGGCTTCGAGGACGGGGACGCTCGGGCGGCTGCTGTCCGCCATGGGGGATGGGTTCCTTTCCGCTGGGAGGTGGGCCGGCAGGCGGGGCCTGCCGGCCGGCGGGGTCACTGACCGACGTTGTTGCCCCACAGGGTCTTGTCGTCGACGTTCTCCTTGGTCACCAGCGGGGCGGCGAGCTGGTCCTCCAGGCCGTTGGGGAGCGTGATGATGGTGGAGCCGTGGTCGGTGGGGCCGGGCGTGAAGGTCTTGCCCTGGGCGGCGGCCTGGGCGTAGTGGAGGGCGTACTTGGCGTAGAGGTCGGCGGGCTGGGAGACGGTGGCGTCGATCTGGCCCTTGCGGATGGCGTCGAATTCCTGCGGGATGCCGTCGTTGGAGACGATGGTGATGTGGCCCGCCTCGCCGGCCGGCTTGAGCAGGCCCTTCTGCTGGAGCAGGGCGAGGGTGGGCTGGAGGAAGGCGCCACCGGCCTGCATGTAGATACCGCCGAGGTCGGGGTGGGCGGCCAGGGTGGACTGGAGCTTGGCGGAGGCGACGTCGCCCTTCCAGTCGGTGGCCAGCTCGATCACCTGGATGTCGGGGAATCTTGTCCTCATACAGGTGGCGAAGGCCTCGGACCGGTCACGGCCGTTGATGGAGCTCAACGAACCCTGGAACTCGGCGACCTTGCCCTTGCCGCCGAGCTGCTTGCCGAGGAACTCGCAGGCCTTGGTGCCGTAGGCCTTGTTGTCGGCGCGCACCACCATGTAGACCTGGCCGGTGTCGGGGCGGGTGTCGACGCTGACCACGGGGATCTTCTTCGCCGCGAGCTGCTCCAGGGTGGAGGCGATCGCCCCGGTGTCCTGCGGAGCCATGACGACGGCCTTGGCGCCGGTGTTCTGGAAGACCTGGACGTTGGCGACGAGCTTGGTGACGTCGTTCTGGGAGTTGCTGATCGGAAGCGCGTTCAGGCCCTGGCCGGCCACCTCCTTCTTCGCGTACTGGGCGTAGGAGTTCCAGAAGTCGGAGTCGGCGCGCGGCAGGTCGATGCCGATGGCGGGCTTGGCCGCGCCGCCGGCGGAGGAGGCCGGTTCGCTGCCGCGGTTGCAGGCGGTGCCGAGCCCGGCCAGCAGGAGGGCGGCGGCCGCCGCGGCGGCGGTACGGGACGTGTGACTCATGGGGGTCTCCTTGGCGGTGCGTCCGGCGACGCTTGGGTCGAGCCGGATGAGGGTGGGGGAGGAGAGGGGAGGGAGCCGGTTGCGCGGGCTCCTGAGGTACGAGACGGGCGTCGCGTCCGGGCGTCCGGTGCGGGATCCGAGGAGGCCGCACCCCTTCGGTGACCGGAGAACCCAGGCCTATCGGAAACCGTGATCCCTCGATACATGGGATGGCTTCGATGGCGAGGACTTTACGAGCGGGGTGCCGACGTGACAAGGGAAGTGCTCCGCCGAATCCCAACCGTAACGTCCGGCTGCTGGGGGACCACCCGGCCCGGTGGGCATCGCCGGTGGTCCTGCGCGACCTTGAGAGCTCGTCGCCACTGTGGGGCGAGGGCCGGTCCTTGCGCTCGGTGGTCACCCACCGTATGGTCAGGCGCAGATATTCATGGGATGTCTTGCCTCACAAGGTCCCACCGGGCCACGGAGGCCAGGCGGAGGCGCCGGTGGCGCGCGGTCCGAGCGCACCCGCGACGCCGTCCGCCGTGCGGGCCGGCGCCCTCATCGGTCGGGCGGAGAGCCGCACCCCCGGGCTTCCCACGCATACATCCAATGTCCGGAGAGCACCCCACTCCGCGCAGCCTCTCGCGGGCGACGCGCGTGCCGTCCGACCCGCCGGTTGGCCTCCGGGCCGAACGCGATCCGAACCGGATCGACGGTCCGTCCCATGTATCCGCTGGGACAGGGCCAGGGGAGTTGTCCACATTTCCGTGCTGTTGATGGAGGCAGACCACATGAACCACATCGTCGAAGTGAAGGCGACGGACGTTCGCTTCCCGACGTCCCGCGACCTGGACGGGTCCGACGCGATGAACCCCGAGCCCGACTACTCGGCCACCTACGTCACGATCCGCACCAGCGACGGCGACGTGGGTTACGGACTGGCGTTCACGGTGGGCCGGGGCAACGACGTGACGGTGGCCGCAGTGAGGGCCCTCGCGCCGCTGGCCCTCGGGCTGGACCTGGAAGAGGTCCTCGCCGATCTCGGCGGCTTCTCCCGCCGGCTCACCGGCGACAGCCAACTGCGCTGGCTGGGGCCGGAGAAGGGCGCGATCCACATGGCCGCCGCAGCCGTCGTCAACGCCGTCTGGGACCTCTACGGCCGCCGCGAGGGCAAGCCCGTATGGCAGCTGCTCTCCGACATGACCCCCGAGCAACTCGTCGACCTCGTCGACTTCCGTTACCTCCAGGACGCCCTGACCAGGGACGAAGCCCTGGAGATCCTGCGGCGCGCCGAGCCCGGGCGGGCCGCGCGCCGCCGCCACCTGCTGGAACACGGCTACCCCGCCTACACCACCACCCCGGGCTGGCTCGGTTACACCGACGAGAAGCTGGTACGACTGTCCCAGGACGCGGTGGCCGAAGGGTTCACCCAGATCAAGCTCAAGGTCGGCGCCGTCCTCGAAGACGACCTGCGCCGCCTGCGGCTGGCCCGCGAGGCGGTGGGCCCCGACGTGCGGATCGCCGTCGACGCCAACCAGGCCTGGGGCGTACCTCAGGCGATCGAGTGGATGCGGGGCCTGAAGCCCTTCGACCCGTACTGGATCGAGGAGCCCACCTCGCCCGACGACATCCTCGGCCACGCCGCCATCCGAAGGGCGGTCGCCCCCGTCAAGGTCGCCACCGGCGAGCACTGCCACAACCAGGTCATGTTCAAGCAACTGCTGCAGGCCGGCGCGATCGACATCCTCCAGCTCGACGCCAGCCGCGTCGCCGGAGTCACCGAGAACGTCGCCATCCTGCTGCTCGCCGCGAAGTTCGGCGTCCCGGTCTGCCCGCACGCGGGCGGCGTGGGGCTGTGCGAGATGGTGCAGCACCTGTCGATGTTCGACTTCATCGCGGTCAGCGGCTCCACCGAGGACCGGGTCATCGAGTACGTCGACCACCTGCACGAGCACTTCACCGCCCCGGTCCGTCTCCGCGACGGGAACTACCTCGCCCCCGCCGCCCCGGGGATCGGCGCCGAACTGTACCCCGCCTCCGCCGCAGACCACCGCTACCCCGACGGCCCCGTCTGGAGGGAGGGCACCGACGTCTGACGGATCTCGGCGCGGGGCGTGGGCCGCCGGGGCCGCCCCGCGCCCACCCCCCCCCCGCCCGGACCCAACGCGCCCCCCCGCCCGCACGACGTCC
>NZ_JBHYYB010000010.1:76945-79606 GCF_042752535.1 Kitasatospora sp. NPDC059327
ACCACCACCCCCCCGCCCCCGTGGTCGGGGGTGCCCCCGCCGTGGCCTCCTGCTCGGGGGGGGGGGTCCCCCCCCGCCGCGCCCCCCCCCCCCCGACCGACGCCCGGCCGGAACCATCCGCGCCCCGCGTCCCGCAGTACGTCCGCCCGCCCCGCCTCCTACCCGACCCCTGGGACCCGCCATGCGATACCGCCCGCTGGGCCGTACCGGTCTGATCGTCTCCGAGCTGGGCTTCGGCGCCTCGCCGTTGGGCTCGGTCTTCGGAGCCTTCGCCGAGCAGGACGGCATCGACGCCGTCCGCACCGCCCTGGACCTCGGCGTCAACTTCTTCGACGTCTCCCCCTACTACGGCGACACCGCCGCCGAGACGGCGCTCGGCCGCGCGCTGCGCGGCGTAGACCGCGACAGTTACCTGCTCGCCACCAAGGTCGGCCGCTACGGCGCCACCGAGTTCGACTTCGGTGCCGAGCGCGTCAAGCGCGGCGTCACCGAGAGTCTCGCCCGGCTCGGCACCGACCACGTCGACCTCATCCAGTGCCACGACATCGAGTTCGGCTCCCTCGACCTGATCGTCGAGGAGACCCTGCCGGCCCTGCGCGAGCTCCAGCGGGCGGGCCTGGTGCGCCACGTCGGCGTGACCGGCTACCCGATCCCGGCCCTCGCCCACGTCGCCGCCCGCACCCCGGTGGACACCGTGCTGTCCTACTGCCAGCACACCCTGCTGGACCGGCGCCTGGCGGCGTGGGAGGGGCATTTCGCGACGCTCGGCACCGGAGTGATCAACGCTTCCCCGCTGTCCATGGGGGCGCTCACCTGGCGTGGCGCACCCCACTGGCACCCCGGCTCGGCTCGGCTGCGTGAACGCTGCGCGGCGGCGGCCGACCTGTGCGAGCGGGCCGGCGGTGACCTGGCCAAGCTCGCCCTGCAGTTCTCCGTCGCCACCACCGGCGCGGCCACCACCGTCGTCGGCACCCGCAGCCCGGACCACATGAGGCGCAACGTCCAATGGCTGGCCGAGCCGATCGACCCGGGCCTGCTCGCCCAGGTCGAACAGTGCCTGGCCCCGGTCCGTGACCAGGGCTGGACCAGCGGCAGGCCCGCGAACCAGGACCCGCGGGAACGGTCGTGACGCGGCCGCCCCTCCTCGACGCGCACGTCCACCTCTGGGACCCGAACCGACTCGACTACCCCTGGCTGACCGACCCCGCACCGTCCGACCACCCCGCCCCACGGGCCAGGCCCGATCACCCCAGGAGAGTCTCATGACCCAGCATGTCGTCCACGCCGGTAGCGGCGCCTTGCTGACCGAGCCCGCGACACCGGTGCCGCCCGCAGCCGGCCAGGCCCTGCGTGTCACGGCCCGGCGGCGCGGGCTGCCGGCCGCCGCCGGCACCGTCCTGACCCCCGAACAGGCCGTCCGCGGCTTCGACGACGGCGCCGCTCTCGTCGTCCCGCCCGGCCTCGACCCGGACGTCGTCGAGTACCGCGCCCGCGCCGGACACCGCCTGTCCGACGTCGCCGACGCCGTCGGGGCCGCTGCCGTCCGGGCCGCTGCCGTCGGGGCCGCTGCCGTCGGGGCCGCTGCCGCTTGCCGGAGCGCGTCATGACGGCCGGGACGCCTGGCGGTCTGGTGACGTTCGGCGAGACCATGGGCCTGCTCACCGCGGACGGCACCGGCCCGCTGGAGAGCGCGCGCTCCTTCTCCTACGGTATCGGGGGCGCGGAGAGCAACGTCGCGATCGGCGCCGCCCGCCTGGGCGCACCGGTCACCTGGATCGGTCGCCTGGGCGCGGACGCCACCGGGGACCTCGTCGAACGGCGCCTGCGCGCCGAGGGCGTCCGCGTCCACGCCATCCGCGACGACGGCTTCACCGGCCTCATGGTCAAGCACCGCAGAACCGCCGCCGTTGTCACGGTCGACTACCACCGCGCCGGCAGTTCCGCCTCCCGACTGAGTCCCGAGGACATCCCGGCCGAGCTGATCCACCGCGCCGGTGTCCTGCACATCACCGGGATCACCCCCGCCCTGTCGGCCTCGGCCGCCGACACGGTCCGTCACGCCGTCGCCCTCGCCCGCGCGGCCGGCGTCACGATCTCCCTCGACGTCAACCACCGGCCCAAACTCTGGCCGCCCGAACGGGCCGCGCCCGTCCTGCGCGAACTCGCCGCCGAGGCCGACGTCCTCTTCGCCGGCGTGGCGGAGGCCGAACTGCTGCTCGGCATCGGCCCCGGGCACTCGGCCGCGGAGCTCGCCCGGGCCCTGGCCGTGCTCGGACCGCGCCAAGCCGTGCTCAAGGACGGCGCGCGCGGCTGCACCGCGGTCGTCGACGGCGTCGAGCACCGCCTGCCGGCCCTGGCGGTGCCGGTCGTGGACCCCGTCGGCGCGGGCGACGCGTTCGTCGCCGGCTACCTCACCGAACTCCTCGCCGGCCACGGCCCGGCACAACGGCTGGCCACCGCCGTCACCGTCGGAGCGTTCGCCGTCTCCGTCCCCGGCGACTGCGAAGGACTGCCCCGCCGCACCGACCTCGCCGCCCTCACCTCCACCGAGGACATCCAACGCTGAACGAGGTGCGGGGGGGCCCCCCCCGGCGGCCCCCCCCCCCCCCCGCCCCCCCCCCCCGCAATGAACCAGCAGGGGCCCGGGGGGGCCCCCGCCCG
>NZ_JBHYYB010000010.1:79616-163828 GCF_042752535.1 Kitasatospora sp. NPDC059327
GCAACCCCACCGTTCCCGGGGGGGGGGGGGCCCCCGGCGGGCCCCCCCCCCACCTCGCCGTCCCGCAGCACTCGAAAGGAACGCGATGGGCCCGTGCGGGCCGGCGCGAGGGTGTGGGGAGACATCCCATCTCGGCATGCCGGCCGGCGCTCAGGCCTGGGGAATTTGATCCTCGTCTCGGCAGTTGGTCCCCCCTTACCGTCGGATCCAAGGGATGTTTGGATGGGGACCGCACGGGGTCACAGCGAAGAGTGGAGGGTCCATGGCGCGCGTCGACGATGCGGTGGCCAAGATCCGTGAACTGGTGCGCACCGGAGAGTTGCGGCCGGGCCAGAGGCTGCCGCCCGAGCAGGAACTCGCCGCGCAACTGGGCATGTCCCGCAATTCACTGCGCGAGGCCGTCAAGGTCCTGGAAGCCGCCCGCGTGGTGGTCGTCAGACAGGGGGACGGCACCTACGTCACCAGCCTGTCACCGCGCATCCTGTTCGAGGGAATCGGCGTCGGCGTCGAACTGCTCCAGGGACAGCACCTGCTGGAGGTCCTGGAGGTGCGGCGGATGCTCGAACCCGCGGCCACCGCCGCGGCCGCCCTGCGCCTGACGGAACCCGGGCTGGCCACCGTGCGTGCCCACCTGGAGGCCATGGCCGAGACGGCCGACGAAGCCGAGGCGATGGTCGCCCACGACATGGCGTTCCACCGGAGCATCGTCGCGGCGGCCGGCAACGAGTTCCTCGTGTCCATCCTGGACGGCATCGCGCAAAGCACCCTGCGCGTGAGGGTCTGGCGCGGACTCCTGCACAGCAGCGCCGCGGAGCGCACCCTCACCGAACACCGGGCGATCGTCGCTGCCCTGGAACAACGGGACCCGCTGGTCGCCCACGCCGCCGCCACCATGCACATCGCGACCTCGGTGAAATGGCTCATGCAGAGCGTGCCCTCCCTCAACGGCCACGCCCCTCTCGACGAATCCCCGCACCCGGAGGCCGCCGCCTGATCGCCGCGGCCCTCCTCGCGGCACACCACCCGCCGACAACCCATCCCTGGTACGTCGCGGACGCTCTCACCCCCCTGCGGGCTCGGGCCGCGCACTGGAGGGTCCGACAGGCCGTGGAGCCGTCCCCGCCGGTCCGGCCGATGCCGGCGGCAGCAGCCTCGGACGGCGGGTCCGGTCTCCGCTTCGGCTCGGGGCGCTGAGGTTCTCTCCCCGACGACGGATAGCGCTTCGGCTGTGGGGGTCTGGGTGACGGCGTGGGATGTAGGGCTCGGTGGAGCGGTTGGCGACGGCGAAGACAGGCTTGCTCTGGGGGCCAGGCCATGACGCGCTGGTCGGGGTCGAAGTCACAGCGGCTGGCCCGGATCCGGGGTGATGGCCGACGTTGAGGTCGTGCGGGGTGCCAGAAGCCGAGGCCGTATCCCTCGGACTCGGCCTTGATGACGGGCTTGAGGGCGCGCGGCCGCCTCCAGTTGGTGGAGTTCTGGAAGGTCATTCAGCTCATGATCGACTGGGTGGTACTGATGCATCGCCAGTCGGCCAGCACGCCACCGAGGCACTCGAACTCGTTGGTGAAGGCGGGCTTTCGGAGAAGAGGGCGGTCCGGTCGTTGCAGCGGCCGGCGAAGTGCTCGCAGTCGCGGTGGTAGAGGTCGAGGGTGAGGCGGCAGGAGTACGGGGACGCCGCTGACCAGGCCGGGAATGCCGTTGATGAGACTCCGTCTCGACCGCTTGTTCGGGGGTCCGTGCCTGGGCGCGGACCCCCGAACAGCGGCCCGGATCAGTCGGGTTGGGGGGCAGGCCCCGCCGGGAGGCGGCCGGGGACAGTCTCACCGACGGAGTGGGCCATGGTGGCAGAGGGGGCCTCGGTTGGGGTGTCGTCGTGGAGCGCCCTGGTCTCGGCCTTGAGGATGCGAAGCGATTTGCCGAGCCCGCGGGCCGCTTCGGGCAGCTTCTTCGATCCGAAGAGCAGCATGATGACGGCGACCACGACGAGAAGGTGCCAGGGTTCCAGGGCGTTGCGGAGCATGGAGCTGTCCGTCCTTGTTGTCGGCAGGGCCGCGGGGCGATCCCGTGGGCACCACCGGAGCCGTGCGGGTCGGCGGCCTCCCGAGCCGGGGCCAGCGTCGGCGGAAGCATGCGGAGTACGCGCTCCTCGGCAGATGCCTGCGAGTCCGTGACGGTGGAATTGGGCCGCCGGGCCGACGGTTCAGTGCTGGGGGAGGGGTGGGAGTGGCTTCACCGAACTCGGGCCGGCGGCGACGGGTACACGCGTTTCCCGGAGGCCGTCGGAAGCCCGGTGAGGCACGCTGCGGACCTTGCCATAGCGGACCATCAAGCGACCCGCCTGTCATGCCGAAGCGATCGGGCTGGCATCAAGCGCTGAGTCCGACACCCTTTCCAGGGCGACTATCAGCCATCCGGCGGGCTCAGTCAAGCCCCTTCGGCGCGAGGCTTCCTGGTTCGCATCCGGCCTGCCCACGGGCGGGTGGCCGGCGCTGTCATTCACAAGGGACATCCCATGTCTCTTGGCGCCGGCATCCTTCACCTGTCGGTTCAGCTAGGAGTGTGCCAGGAAATTTTGCCAGACCTATAGACAAGGCAGGCCTGATTGCTGTTAATACATCCAATGTCTGGTGTGGCAGTTGGGGCGCTGGCAGTGGTTGGGCCGTTCACACGCGTGCCTCCTGTACTGGTGTGCGGCTGATGGCGAGATCGTTGACGTTGGAGGGGTGCCTTGCAGGAGCGTGAGCGTTGTGCCCTGTGGTCGGCGATCGGGTGGGACCCGCGTCGTCGGAGTCGAGTTCCGGTAGGAGGGTTCTGGTCGGCGTGGCGATCGCGGTGCTGCGGTCGGTGGCGGCGTCGGAGGGCGGGGAGGGTGCTCGCCACCGTCGGCTACGGTGCTTTCGGGACCGGTTGGGGCTGGTTCGTGGCCGACGGCGTCGACTGGCCCGGGGCGTCGCGGTTCGGGCGAACGTCGGTGGCCCGTGCTCCCCCCCGTTACCGTCTTCGTGGTCCCGCAATGGGGTACCAGCCTTCGGGTCGTTGGGCGCGGTGTTGTCGCGATGAGCCGCAGCACGGCCGGGGAGACCTCGATGACGGAGCGTCACTCTGCCTGCGGTCTTCTCGATCACGGTGCGCTTGCCCTGCCCCGCTGGGGACCGCCGCTTGGCCTCGCGGCCGTGGACGGCGATGACACCGGTCGGCAGCTCGGACGCTCAGCTGATGCGGTGGTCGCTGAGGCGCCCGGCCCCCTCCGTCGTCGTCGGCGCCCGGACCGCGCGGCGCCAGACCGAGTCACACCAGGTCACGCGATGCCGCGTCGTGTCACGTCGCGGTCAATCAAGGGCGCGGGCTTCCAGGTCATTCCTGGGGGCCGGGTGTCCTCCTCCTTGAACCGATCATCATCGGCGTTTCGAAGGGAACGACATGTCTTCCTCTCCTTATGAGATCAGCAGGCGGGGCCTGTTGGGCGCGGCCGGCGCGGCCACGGCGTTCGGCCTGTTGCGGTTCGCCCCCGAGGCTTCCGCGACCGAGGGGCCCCAGGGCTACACCGCGACCTGGTCCTCCGTGAACCAGCACCCGGCGGTCCCCGAGTGGTTCCAGGACGGCAAGTTCGGGATCTACTCCCACTGGGGCGTCTTCAGTGTTCCCGCGTTCTACGACGAGTGGTACCCGAGGACCATGTACAACTCCAAGCAGGTGGCCAAGCCAGAGCGCCCCGTCACCCCTTGGCAGCACCACGTCGCCACGTACGGCGACCCCTCGGTGTGGCCGTACCACAACTTCATCGACGGTGCCCGCGACAAGGCCGGCAACTTCGTGCAGTTCGCCCCGAAGCTGGCCTCTCAGGGCGGCGAGTGGGACCCGGAGGCCTGGGCGCGGCTGTACAAGGCGGCAGGGGCGAAGTTCGCCGGTATGGTGGCCGAGCACCACGACGGCTACTCCATGTGGCCCAGCCGGTGCAACCCGTGGAACTCGGTCGATCGCGGCCCCAAGCTCGACATCGTGGGACTGCAGGCGAAGGCCATCCGAGGCCAGGGGCTGAAGTTGGTGACGTCGCTGCACCACGCCTTCCACCTCAGAACGGATAACCGGTTCTTCGCATTCGCGCCCAGGCAGTCGGATCCGACGCTGCGGATCCTCTACGGACAGCTGAGCGCGGCCGAGCGGCACCAGCTCTGGTCCGACAAGCTGATCGAGGTCATCGACGGCTGCCAGCCGGACATGATCTGGCAGGACTTCGGCGTGGGCGACATCCCGGAGTCCGAGCGTCTGCGGTTCCTCGCGCACTACTTCAACATGGCCGTCGCGGGGAACAAGGACGTCGTCGCGACCTACAAGGGAACGGACCTCAGCGGCGGAAGTTCGGTCTACGACTTCGAGCGCGGCGGTCCGGCAGGGCTGCTCAGCCCCTTCTGGCTGACCGACGACAGCGTCTCCTCCTCCAGTTGGTGCTACACGGAGGGCATCGGCTACTACCCCACGCGGGCCATGCTGCACTCACTGATCGACAGGGTCAGCAAGGGGGGTGCCTTGCTTCTGAACATCGCCCCGAAGGCCGACGGTTCCATCCCCTCCGAACAGCAGTCCATCCTGCTCGGCATGGGGGACTGGCTCCGCCGCTTCGGCGAGGCCCTCTACGCCACCCGTGCCTGGACCTGTTACGGCGAGGGCCCCACCCAGATGGGCAACGGCACGTTCACCCCCCCGAAGGCCGGCACGGCGCGGGACGTCCGGTTCGCCCGCAGCAAGGACAACCGGGTGCTGTACGCCACCGCACTGGGCTGGCAGGGCGCCACCATGACCATCGGGACGCTGAACTCCAACCGGATCAACCTCGGCAACCTCACCCGCGCGCAACTGTTGGACAACACCACGGGCACCTACATCGACCTGCCCGCACCGACCCAGGACGGTGCCGGCCTTCACCTGACCATGCCCACGTCCAACCCGCCCTTCGACGCCCTGGCGTACTCGGTCAAGCTCACCTTCTCCGGCCAGATCCCCACCCTCGACGCGCCGGCCGGCCCGGTCGCGTGGGTGAAGATCACCCACCCGACCACCGGACTGGTGCTCGACAGCGGGGGCCCGGTCGCCGCTATGTCCAAGCTCAAGCAGTGGAAGTACGACGGGAGCGCCTACCTGCACAACCTGCAGTGGCAGCTGACACCGGTGGGCGACGGCTACTACCGCATCACGAATCGCAAAAACGGCATGGCCATCGACAGCAGGCCCGTCCCACCCCAGATTCCGCCGGTCCCCGCCCCGGCCACGCCCGTCGTCACCCAGGCCCCGTGGGACGGCAGCCACGAGCAGCAGTGGATGTTCAACAACATCCGTGACAACCACTACGAGATCATCAACCGCGCCAACGGCATGGCCATCGACGGCAACGGCAAGACCGTGGAGGGCTCCGACGTGCTGATGCGGCCACCGGCCGCCGCCATCAGCGACAAGAGAGACTGGATCATCACCGGAATCTGACCGCCGGGGCGGTACCTGTGAGCCGGCGTCAGGGACGCTCATGGTCGACTTCCCACGGCCACCTTGCTCATGTCGGAAAGCGCCATGCTCGGGTCGGTCGTGACCGCCGGTCAGGTGGCGGCTGCGCGGACGCCGAGAGCGGGAATCCCCAGGATGGACACGCCTTCCGGGTGCCCTCCGGACGTCTCGCCCTCACGTCTGTCGGACGCCTGGGCACCTCGCTCGTGGCCGTGCTCGCCCTGCTGGCGGGTTCCGCAGCCCTGGCCCCCTGCCTGTCGGCGGCGGCGCGACCGCCCAGCCGGCGCCGGATCCCGCGCAGGCCCCGTACGACCTCACCAAGGACGCACCGGTGCTGATCGTGCTCGGCCAGAGCAACGCGGAAGGGCGGGTGGCACTTGACCCGGGACACCGTCGATGCGGGGCAGTGCAGGGCCTTCGGCCACGTCAAGGGGAACCAGACGAACAATCGGGTGACCGTCGCGGAGAGCGCCACCTGGTCGCCGTACACCTGCGTCGGCAACAACCTCGGCCAGGAGTACGCAGGGGGCCGCAACGACGACGTCGCGTCGGCGACCGCGCTGCGCTGGGAGCGCGCCGTCACGGCAGGCGGGGCTCGCCCCGTACGAGGTGTTTCAGACGGTCGGGCGTGGTGAGCGGTCGCATCCGCGGTGAGCGGTGAGCGGTGCGCCGAACGGTCGAGCGGCCGCCGAACCGTGCCGTTCGTCGTGCACTGTCCCCTCCGGCGATCCGGTTGGTCAGTTCTCTTGACGATGGCACAGGGGCCGGGATTTCATCTGCTCCATCGCGTTCGGACGGTTGGTTCCGAGCGCTCTCCCGTCGGAGGCGTCCGGGCATCGAGGCCGCGCCAAAACGTAGTTGACACTCATTCATGCAGCAGGCGAAGCCGCCCCCGTAGGGCCTCTCCGTGTCAGCGCGGGGAGACCCTGACCGGTCGGCGTCTCGACTGGACCACGGAACCCGTGCGGCTGTGACAGACGGCCGTGCGTGGAGATGCCAGGGGCACGCCGTCCGGCCCGTTCCATCGGAACGCGTCGGCCGGCGGTCCTACTGCGGCCGCCCTCCCCGCCATGGCGAGGGCGGCGCCCGATCATCAAGCAACCTCTCACGAGCACCACGAGGTGACCACCATGCGCAGAGCTCACCACTCCACCCCGGCCCCCCGCACACTTGCCGCCGCTACCGGTCCGGCCGACCCCGGCCACGCCGATGCCCCGAACGCCCCGTCGCCGTCCACGAGGAGGCGCTTCGCCTCCGTTCTCGGTCGGCTCGGGGTGACGCTCACGGCCGCACTCACCGTCGCGGCGACGTCCGCCGCCCTGGCTCCCGCCCTGGCTGCCGGTGCGACGGCCCCCACCACTGAGGACCCCACCCGTGCTCCGTACGACCTCGCGGTCGACGCCCCCGTGCTCATCGTGCTCGGACAGAGCAACGCCGTCGGCTGGACGACGAAGGTGACCAAC
Organism: Kitasatospora sp. NPDC059327; assembly: GCF_042752535.1. Taxonomy (NCBI): domain Bacteria; kingdom Bacillati; phylum Actinomycetota; class Actinomycetes; order Kitasatosporales; family Streptomycetaceae; genus Kitasatospora; species Kitasatospora sp. NPDC059327. The sequence continues at coordinate 86,576 of NZ_JBHYYB010000010.1, forward strand.
TCTGCGGACAAGGCCCAGTGCGAGGCCTTCGCTCACGTCAAAAGCCTGAACCGGTTGGAGAACCGCGTGGTCGGTGCCCTCGGCGCGACGTGGAAGCCCTACACCTGTGTGGGCTCCAACCTGGGTCAGGACCGCTACGCCGCCTACGGCGAACCCGACATCTACAGTACCTACAACACCGCGACACTGAGCGCGCTGCGCTGGGAGCGGGCCATCAAGGCCGGCACCAACCTTCCCGACCTCCACGTGATCCACGTGGCCTGGGGCGCCCAGGGAATCCAGGAAGCCGCCGGTCCGAACAGAAATCGCTGGTGGCCCGACCGCGACTTGGCCGACATCGAGAGCCTGCACCAGCTGACGCTCAACACGATCTCCAACGGACTGCGGGCTCTGCGGGAAGCCGGCAAGCGGCCTCGGATCATAGGAATGCACTGGAACCAGTGGGAGACCGAGACCCAGACTGCTTCGACGATCAGCGCCGACCAGGTCCAGCGGGCTTTCCTCGGCGTCCTGGGACCCTTGCAGACCATCTCGGGCGGTACGTCGTTCCCCGTCTTCCTCTACCGCCCGCGTACGGCCAGCACCCATATCCGTACGCAGTACGTCACCGACGCGCTGACCGGGCTCGCCGCCCGGCCCGCGCCCAACCCCTACCGGCTGCTCGACGCGGCGCAGGCTGTTTCCGCGACCGGCACGCCTCTCTACGACCCCGCGATCCCGAAGAACCTCGGGATATACAACGACGGTATCCACTACACCCGGGCCGTGCAGGAGTGGTTCGCCGACCAGCAGTGGAAGACCGTCTTCACTGACAAGCAGTTCGGCGCGCCGGTGCAGGCCACCGAGAACGCGGCGCTGGGCAGGCCCGCCACGCAGTCCTCCACCAACTGGGCGGGACGGGAGGAGGCCGGGAACGCGGTGGACGGCAACACCGGCGGCGTCTACTGGGAAGCGACCCCCAGCTACACCAAGTACGAGGCGCAGCCGTGGTGGCAGGTCGACCTCGGCGCGAAGCGGACGATCCGGTCGGTGGAGCTGTTCAACCGCACGGACCGCCTCTTCGAGCGTCTCACCGACTTCGACGTCATCGTGTCGGACACCGATCTCACCGGTCGCGGCTGGGCGGACATCCAGGCCGACCCGACGGTGAGGAAGATCCGGATCAAGGGCACCGCACCGACGAAGCTGACCGTCGCAGTGGGCGCCGACGGACGCTACGTCAGAGTCCAGCTCGCCGGCACCAACCACCTCACCCTGCCCGAGGTCCAGGTCAACGTCCCCATCGGCTGACCCCCGAACGGGACGCCACCGCGGGGACGTCCGGCAACGCCGCACCCCCCGCGGCAACACCCCCTGACGGCGATCAGGCACGGGTGGGGGAGACCTCGACGGACGGATCGCCGCTGCATCTGTTCGGGCCCGTGGTCGTCTCGACCACGTCGGGGCTGCCGTACTCCGCCGCGGACCGCCTCCAGGCCTTGTGGCCGCGGGCCGTGGGAGGTGCGGTTCGGCGGTCGCGATCGTCGGTGTCGCCTGCGCGGGTGCGAGGGCGTGTCCGATGCGTCGCGGGCGGTCGACACCCCGGTGCGGCCGTGGACCGTGACAACATCGCTCGGCGGGGCGGACTCTCCAGGGATCCGATGGCCGCCGCCGGCAACAGGCCCCTCCGTTGTCAGTATCGCCTGGACCGCGCCACGCCACACCGTGTCGCGGTGAACCAAGGGCGCGGGCTCCCAGGCCACTTCTGGGCGCCGGGTGTCCTCCTCCTTGAACCGATCATCATCGGCGTTTCGAAGGGAACGACATGTCTTCCTCTCCCTATGAGATCAGCAGGCGGCGCCTGCTGGGCGCGGCCGGCGCGGCCACGGCGTTCGGCCTGTTGCGGTTCGCCCCGCAGGCTTCCGCCACCGAGGGGCCCCAGAGCTACACCGCGACCTGGTCGTCCGTGAACCAGCACCCGGCGGCCCCCGAGTGGTTCCAGGACGGCAAGTTCGGGATCTATTCCCACTGGGGCGCCTTCAGCGTTCCCGCGTTCAACAACGAGTGGTACCCGAGGGAGATGTACGAGGCCGCCACGAAGGCGAACCTGCACCATCTCGCCACGTACGGCGACCCGTCGGCGTGGCCGTACCACAACTTCATCGACGGTGCCCGCGACAAGGCCGGCAACTTCAAGCAGTTCGCCCCCAGCCTGGCCTCTCAGGGCGGCCAGTGGGACCCGGACGCCTGGGCGCGGCTGTTCAAGGAGGCGGGCGCGAAGTTCGCAGGTCCGGTGGCCGAGCACCACGACGGCTACTCCATGTGGAACAGCAGCTGTAACCCGTGGAACTCGGTCCGGCGCGGCCCCAAGCTCGACATCGTGGGACTGCAGGCGAAGGCCATCCGAGGCCAGGGGCTGAAGTTGGTGACGTCGCTGCACCACGCCTTCCACAGCAGAAAGAAGCCAGACAGGTTCTTCCAGAACGTGCCTGCCCAGTCGGATCCGGCGCTGCGGATCCTCTACGGACAGCTGAGCGAGGCCGAGATGGCCAAGCTCTGGTACGACAAGCTGGCCGAGGTCATCGACGGCTACCAGCCGGACATGATCTATCAGGACTTCGGCGTGGACGACATCGCGGAGTCCGAGCGTCTGCGCTTCCTCGCGCACTACTTCAACAAGGCCGTCGCGCAGAACAAGGACGTGGCCACGACCCACAAGAAGGAGGAGCTCAGCATCGAGAGCTCGGTCCTCGATTTCGAGCGCGGCGGTCCGAAGGGGCTGCTCAGCCCCTTCTGGCTGACCGACGACAGCGTCTCCTCCACCAGCTGGTGCTACACGGAGGGCATCGGCTACTACCCCGCGCCGGCCATCCTGCACGGACTGATCGACAAGGCCAGCAAGGGGGGTGCCACGCTCCTGAACGTCGCCCCGAAGGCCGACGGTTCCATCCCCTCCGAACAGCAAGCCATCCTGCGCGGCATGGGGGACTGGCTCCGCCGCTTCGGCGAGGCCTTCTACGCCACCCGTGCCTGGACCTGCTACGGCGAGGGCCCCACCGTGATGGCCGGCACCCCGAAGGCCGGCACGGCGCGGGACATCCGGTTCACCCGCACCAAGGACAACCGGGTGCTGTACGCCACCGCGCTGGGGTGGCAGGGCGCCGTCATGACCATCGGGACGCTGAACTCCAACCGGATCAACCTCGGCAACCTCACCCGCGCGCAACTGTTGGACAACACCGCGGGCACCTACATCGACCTGCCCGCGCCGACCCAGGACGGTGGCGGTCTGCACCTGGCCATGCCCTCCTCCCAGCCGCCGTTCGACGCCCTGGCGTACTCGGTCAAGCTCACCTTCTCCGGCCAGATCCCCACCCTCGACGCGCCGGCCGGCCCGGTCGCGTGGGTGAAGATCACCCACCCGACCACCGGACTGGTGCTCGACAGCGGGGGCCCGGTCGCCGCGAAGTCCAAGCTCAAGCAGTGGAAGTATAACGGGAGCACCAATCTGCAGTGGCAGCTGACACCGGTGGGCGACGGCTACTACCGCATCACGAACCGCACCAACGGCATGGCTATCGACAGCAGGCCCGTCCCACCCCAGATTCCGCCGGTCCCCGCCCCGGCCACGCCCGTCGTCACCCAGGCCCCGTGGGACGGCAGCCACGCTCAGCAGTGGATGTTCAACAACATCCGTGACAACCACTACGAGATCATCAACCGCGCCAACGGCATGGCCATCGACGGCAACGGCAACACCGTGATCGGCTCCGACGTGCTGATGCGGCCACCGGCCGCCACCATCAGCAACAAGAGAGACTGGATCATCACCGGCATCTGACCGTCAGCGCGAGTACCGGCACCGCCCCGTGTGCCACGCGGGGCGGTGCCGGTGAGCCGGCGTCAATGACGCTCATGGTCGACATCCCACGGCCACTTTGCTCATGTCGGAAAGCGCCGTGCGCGGGTCGGGTCGCAGCCGACGCTGGTGCGGGGAGTGACCCGGGCTCCCGGTCGGTGCCTCGATCGGGCCCCGGCATCCGCGCGGCCGTGACCGACGGTCAGGTGGCGCCCGGCCCCAGGCGGGCCGGCAGGCAACGCGCTGTTCCTCACCCCGCACACCCGGTCGTCAGCACGCGGACAAACGTGGCGACGACCAGATGTGCGGGGTCGTCCTCCCGCCATCCCGCGGACGTGTCCGTCCACCCGCGGCGACGAGCCACTCTCACCCACCACGTCCCATGCCGGGCACAACGGCCCGACCACCACCCTGTAGGACTCGCGGTAAGGAGCATCCACCCATGTCCAGGAGAACTCCCGTCCAGTCCCCGGCCGAGAGCCGGAACCCTCAGCACGGACACGCCTTCCGGGCGTCCTCCGGACGTCCCGCCCTCACGTCCGTCCACCGCCTGGGCACCTCGCTCGTGGCCGCGCTCGCCCTGCTGGCGGGTTCCGCCGCCCTGGCCCCCACCCTGTCGGCGGCGGCGCCCCCCGCCCAGCCCGCGCCGGATCCCGCGCAGGCCCCGTACGACCTCACCACGGACGCGCCGGTGCTGATCGTGCTCGGCCAGAGCAACGCGGAAGGGTGGACGGCACCGATCCAGGACACCGCCGACGTGGCGCAGTGCAGGGCCTTCGGCCACGTCAAAGGGCTGCGCCGGACGAACAATCGGGTGACCGGAGCGGAGAGCGCCACCTGGTCGCCGTACACCTGCGTCGGTAACAACCTCGGCCAGGAGTACGCAGGGGGCCGCAACTACAACGTCGCGTCGGCGACCGCGCTGCGCTGGGAGCGCGCCGTCACGGCAGGCGCGGCCCTGCCCGACCTCCACGTGATCCACGTGGCCTGGGGTGCCCAGGGCATCCAGGAAACCGACGGGACGAACAACCGGTGGTGGCCGGACCGCGACCCGACCGACATCGAGAGCCTGTTCCCGTTGGCGGTGAACACGATCACCAACGGTCTGAGGGCGCTGCGGGAGGCCGGCAAGCAGCCGCGCGTCATCGGCATCCACTGGAACCAGTGGGAGGCCGAGGCGGGGGCCAGGTCGACGATCAGCGCCGACCACATCCAGCAGGCGTTCCTGAAGGTCCTGGAGCCGCTGAGAACGATCACCGGCGCAGCCACGGCCCCGGTCTTCCTCTACCGTCCGCGCACGAGTCACTACGACGCAATGTCCAAGGCGCACATCACGGAGGCGCTGACCGGGCTCGCCGCCCGGCCCGCGCCCAACCCCTACCGGCTGCTCGACGCGGCGGAGGCCACTTCCGCGACGGGTGTGCCCCTCTACGATCCCGCGATCCCCAAGTACTTCGGGATATACAAGGACGGTATCCACTACACCCGGGCCGTGCACGAATGGTTCGCCGACCAGCAGTGGAAGACCGTCTTCACCGACAAGCGGTTCGGCGCGCCGGTGCAGGCCACCGAGAACGCGGCGCTGGGCAGGCCCGCCACCCAGTCCTCCACCAACTGGGCGGGACGGGAGGAGGCCGGGAACGCGGTGGACGGCAACACCGGCGGCGTCTACTGGGAAGCGACCCCCAGCTACACCAAGTACGAGGCGCAGCCGTGGTGGCAGGTCGACCTCGGCGCGAAGCGGACGATCCGGTCGGTGGAGCTGTTCAACCGCACGGACCGCCTCTTCGAGCGTCTCACCGACTTCGACGTCATCGTGTCGGACACCGACCTCACCGGCCGCGGCTGGGCGGACATCCAGGCCGACCCGACGGTGAGGAAGATCCGGATCAAGGGCACCGCACCGACGAAGCTGACCGTCGCCGTGGGCGCCGACGGACGCTACGTCAGAGTCCAGCTCGCCGGCACCAACCACCTCACCCTGCCCGAGGTCCAGGTCAACGTCCCCATCGGCTGACCCCCGAACGGGACACCGCCGCGGGGGGAGGTCCGGCTACGCCGCACCCCCCCCGCGGCACCACCCCCTGACGGCGATCACGCCCGGGACACCGTGGCAGGACTGCCACCGGCTGTCAGTGGGCGTCTTGGTAACTCTGGTGCTGTATGCGGCTCTTGCGACTGCCCCAGTTCGCCGTGTTTGCCAGTAGATCTGCGTTGTCCCCGGGCGTCCAGTGAGGACCGCTGCCCGGCCCATCCGCTTCTGCGACTCAAAGTCCGTCTGCTTTGCGGACGTTATGGTATCGCCCGACCAGCAGCGGAACTACGTCCTCCGGCTCATTGATGCTGACGCTGTGTCATGACCGCTGAACGGCTCCTGGCCGGTCACACGGCCCAGGCATCCAGGCCCGCCACGGATGCCCCCTGTTTCGCCCCGGGGTGAAACAGGGGGCATCTCCGGTGCCGTCGGCGCCGCGGCTGGACCGGAGCCGGGCATCCTGCCCGTTCGCCGGGCCGCCGAGGTCGGCGTCGAGACGCCCACTCCATCGCCCCGGGGCGAAACGCCGCCGCCGGTGGACGGCCTCCAAGGTGCTGAAGAGGCCCTTCCGGCGTCTGTTCCGCCCCGGGGTGAAACGGGGCGCCCGCCGCCACGGGCCCTGCGGCGGCGCTTGTTGTGCCCCGGGGAGAAGGCCCCGGCCCGACGGGCAGGGGAGAGAGGCTGCGTGACCTTGTTGGCCGGCGCCTGGCCCAGCAGGACCCGCACCGCCCCGCGTCGGCCCCCGCGCCCACGGTCCCGACCCCGCCTCCCGGGACGCTGACGGTGCCGCGCGACCCTACGTTGCGGGGCCTGCCCGACCTGGACGTGTACCTCGCCCTCGACCCCGGCGTGTACGGCGACCACTGGGCACCGGCCGGCTGGACCGTCAACCCCCACCCCTGCCTCGTCCTGGGCGAGGGCCACCAGGCCGAGTGGGTCCCGCGCGGCCTGCCCGGCCTCGCTCGACCCAGTGGACAGCGGTGGCAGGCGGCTACTTCATCGGCGACCCCCTCATCCCCAACGGCCTCCTACACGACACCCCGTCCAGGCCGCTCGCACCGTCCAGCTCGCCCACCTCCACAACCTGTGACAGGGCCGCCCCGGGCACCGTGACGGGGCGGGCCGGAGCCGCCGCCCGGCATCCGAACCGCCCGCTCGCCCGGCCGTCGGAGGTCCCGGTGACTGTTCCCAGGAACCGGGTCCTCGGCTGTTGCCGTGTGGCGCGTTGGGCGCCGCCCGGTGCCCGACGCCTACCGACGAGCGGAAGGAAGGGGAAGCCCCGCCCACCGTCCGCATCCGGCCACCGTGCCGACCGGGCGGTGGGTTGTGTGGTGGAGAGAGGGCGGAGAGGCGCGGCTCGGCGTGGCCGGCGTGGCCGGAGCGGTCGGTCAGCTCGCGGCGTCGAGGAACCGTTTCCACCCGGCGGCCGGTGCCTGGCCGACTTCGAGGGTGCGCAGCTTGCGCAGGGTCGACTCTTCCTGTGCGTCGAGCCAGTCGACCAGTTGGCGGAAGGAGACCAGCCTGACATCGGGTTTGTGGGCGATGGCTTTGATGGTCTGTTCGACGGCGTCCATGTAGATGCCGCCGTTCCAGGACTGGAAGTGGTTCCCGATGAACAGTGGCGCCCGGTTTCCCTCGTAGGCTCGTTTGAAGCCGGCCAGGTAGCAGTCGCGGGCCTGGCTGCGCCATGCGTCGTACTTGGCTGGGTCGCCCTTGGGGTTGGCGTTGGATTGGTTGGCCATGATGTTGTAGTCCATCGACAGGGTTTCGAAGCCGTGTCCGGGAAAGGGCAGCAGTTGTAGGGGGAGGTCCCAGATCTTGCCGTTCAGGATCTTCTGGGGCCAGAGTTGACGCTGACCGGGTGAGCTGGCGTCGTAGCGCCAACCCAATTTGACGGCGGTGGGAAGCAGGGCCTTCTGGCCTTCCAGTCCGGGGGTACGGCCTCCGATGAGTTCCTTGCGGTAGTCGAAGGGGAGTGGTGGAAGATCGGTGAAGCCGGTGTTGGTCCTCCAGTTCATGACGAATGCCATCACCTGCTCGATCTCCGCTTCCCACTCGGCGGAGGTCCATTTTCCGACGCCGTTGCCGTCCGACCTGCCCCCGAGGAAGTGGCCGTTGAAGTGGGTGCCGATCTCGTGGCCGTCACGCCAGGCGGCCCCTAGCAACTCCAGGGTGTCGTGGATGTGTTGGTCGGTGAGGTAGCCGATGTCGGATTCGCCGACGCGGTGCTGCGGTGGGTGGTACAGCGTCTTCTTGGACTCGGGCAGCAGGTAGATCCCGCTGAGAAAGAAGGTCATCGAGGCCTTGTGTTCTCGACCGACCTTGAGGAAGCGGGCGAACTGCCCACCGTCCGCGGTGGCGCCCGCGCCGTCCCAGGAGAACACCACGAACTGCGGCGGGCTCTCGCCGGCCTTGAGTCGTTCGGCCCTCGGCTGGCTGGGCTGGGGGCCGGTGTCCGCGGTGGACCCGTCGCCGATCAGGTTCCTGTCGGATGTCGGCCGGCTGTCCTTGCTCGGCGCGGGCGTCGGCTCGTGGGTCGCGGCGTTCGGCGTGGCCGGTCCGCTTCCTCTGGTGGGCGGGGAACAGGCCGTCGGCGCTGCGAGCGCGGCGCTGACGGCACCGCTCAGGATGGTGCGTCTGGATATACCGGTCATGGGTCTTCCTGGCTTGTTGGGTCCGGTCCATCGGAGGATGCCGGGAGTCGGTGCCTGCTGGGCGGGAAGGAGCGTTGTGGCGGGCCTGCCCTGAATCTCCGTTCCTCTGAACGAACGGTGTCTCGTGGACGGCAAGCCGGAGTGCTCGCCGCCGACCGGCGTTCGCCGGAGGAACGGCCTCTCGCGGCAGCCTGGGATTCCGTACGAGCGGGCGCTGTGGTCCGGGTTGTCGACCGCGGAGTCGGTGTTCCGAGGAGGAGAGGAGCCCGGTACAGGCCAGCGGTCAGGTAGGAGCCCCCTGAGAGCGTGAGCGTGGCGGCCCTTTATGACGAGGTGTCATGAGTGCGACGAAATTGCCCCCCTTGCGGCCGCAAGACACAACTGACAGAGCGACAGAAGGCTGTCCTTGGCCCGCCGTGTTATGGAACTGAGACCCTGGGTTCCTCCGGGCTTTCCCACTGAACGGGTGGAGAGCGGGCTCGCCCCGCTCGGTCCCCTTGGCGTTCTGGCTGTCGAGCACCCCCGCACTCGGCATCGGATCACGCCCCTGATCAGCACGCTCCCGTGCACGCAAAGCTGCGAGGATGCCTTCCCACCGTGCTTCGATCCGCCACACCCTCCGGTAGTGATAGACCGTCTGCCAGGGCGGAAGATCATGCGGAAGCAACCGCCAAATGACAACTCGTCTGTCCTGACAGGGACTTCTCAGGAAACCCTCCAACTCCTCCACGACCTCACCGAGTTGGTCGGCGAGCCGGCGCGTGCGGCGCCGGTCGCGCTCCGCGGGGCCGGGACAGGACAGAGCCGGTTACCGTACAGACCCCGGCCTGGGTGTGACAGGCTTTCTTGTCTCCCTCTCCCGGCCGAACCGGCGCCGTGTCCGGCCCATGGTCATCGCAACCCGGTCGCACGACCTCGACGGGCTGACAGATTGGTGGCTGCCCTCCCGGTTACAGCTCATGACAACCTCAGGACCGCGGCTGTGCACCGTTTGCAGCGGGGCTGGCCGGCCGACAGGTTCGGCCGGTTCGGGGTGTCCTGAGCGACGCCCCGAACCCCCTGTATGAAGCGGTCCGCACCGTGCACGGCGACGGGCGGGAGTGTCATGAATTCGGCGCTGTTCCGTAGTCGGTGGTGACGGTGTGTGTCCGGCTGCGGTCATGAGGTGTGGATGAGCCCAACTCTCCTGTGAATGTGATGTCTTCCGGGTTGTCGGCGTGGTCGTCGAGGATGTGGTGGATGGCGGGGAGGTGCTCCGGGCGACGGCCCGGACCCGGGATGTCCCGGGGGCGTGCCCGCTGTGCGGGGTGCCGACCGCGAAGGTGCACGGGTGCCACTGGCGGACGTGCCGTTGGACGGCCGCCGGGTGAGGGTGCGGCGGCTGGTGTGCCCGGTATCGGGCTGTCGACGGCAGACCTTCCGCGAACAGATTCCGGGGCTGCTGGAACGCCTCCGGCGCCGGACCGCACGCCTGGCCGGCCAGCTCGCCGCAGTGGTCGAGGAGTTATGCGGCCGGGGCAGCGCCCGGCTCGCCCGGCTCCTGGCCGCGCCCGTCTCCTATGCCACGGCCCTTCGCCTGTTGCGGCGCACGGCCGTGCCGGCGGTGTCCGTGCCCCGGGTGATAGGGGTCGACGACTTCGCCCTGCGCCGTCGGCACCGCTAATCCCGGAGCCGTCGGCCGAACGCATCGCCCCCCGCTACCGGCCCACCCTGGTGGACCCCTACCGCGAGCATCTGCGCCCCCGACGCGCAGCCGAGCCCGCCGTGGCCGTCACCCAACTGTTCCGCGAGATCAGAGCCCAGGGCTATACCGGCAGCCACACCCTCCTGGTCTGTTACCTCGCTCAAGGACGGGCCGAAGGCACCCGGCCGACGACGACCCCGCGCCACGCGACCCGGATCCTGCTCACCCGTCCCGAGCACCTGTGGACCAAGGACACAGCCCTGCTCACGACCCTCACCGCTGCCTGCCTCGAAACCGAGGAACTCGCAATACTCATCAGTGAGTTCGCGCAGCTACTGATCCCGGCCGACGGCAACGACACTCGGCTCAGCAGGTGGATCACCGCCGTCCGTGCCGCCGACCTGCCTCACCTGCACAGCTTCTGCAACGGCCTGGAACTCGACCGCGCCGCCGTCGACGCCGGACTCACCGTGCCCCACCACAACGGCCGCACCGAGGGCGTCAACACCCACGCCAAGAAGATCATGCGCCAGATACACGGCCGAGCGGGCTTCGATCTCCTCCGCCACCGCATCCTCCTGCAGTGACGATTGCGCACCGTCACCACCGACTACGGAACAGAGCCGGAATCCTGATAGTCCCCCGGCGCTACAAGCCGGCTCTTCGTGGGCGGCACGTGTTCCCGTCGCCTTTCATGAGGCCCCGTCTGGACCGGTGTGCCGGGGTCCGTCCCCGGGCGCGGACGCGGGCGCGGACGCTTTCAGCGGTCCGGATCGGTCGGGTTGGGCGGGTCCTGCGGGGAGGCGGCCGGGGGCGGTCTCCCCGGCGGGGTGGGCCGTGGTGGTGGGGGTCTCGGTCGGGGCGTCGTCGTGGAGCGCCCTGGTCTCGGCCTTGAGGATGCGAAGCGACTTGCCGAGCCCGCGGGCCGCTTCGGGCAGCTTCTTCGATCCGAAGAGCAGCATGATGACGGCGACCACGACGAGAAGATGCCAGGGTTCCAGGGCGTTGCGGAACATGGGAGTGCCTTCCTTGCTTGTCGACAGGGCCGCGGGGCGATCCCGTGGTCACAACCGGTGGAGCGGGGCGGCCGCGTCGGGCCGGGGCCGGTAGCGGCGGAAGTACGCGGACCACGCTCCCCGGCGCAGACCCGCGAGTTCGGCATGGTGGAGTTGGGCCGCCGGGTCGACGGCTCAGTGGGTGGGGCGGGGTGGGAGCGGCCACCGGCTCGGGCGGGCGGGGATGGGTCCGTGCAGTGCCCGGAGACCGTCGCGAGGCCGGGCGCAGGACACCACAGGCGCCCCGTGGCGGACCATCAAGCGACCCGCCGCGTCATGCCGAAGCGATCGGGCGGCAGCGCCAAGCGCTGAGTCCAACGGGGTTTCCAGGGTGACTATCAGCCATCCGTCGGGCGCGGTCAAGCCCCTTCGGCGCGGGGTTGGCGGGTTCGCACGCGGTGGTTCGCGCCCGGCGTGCCGGGCGGCGTGTGGCGGGTGTCGCCATTGGGCCCGGGGCCGTGGTGGTCGGCGACGGGTGCGTAGGTGGGGGCCGGGACCCGAAAGCGCGTGGTCGGACGCCGGTAGGCGCAACTTCCGGGTGGTCGAGGTGGGGAACCGGGACGAGCGGTCGCCCTGAGGACGGGGCAAGCGCTCACGCCCGACCGCCTGGCGGGCACGCCGTCCCGTCAGCGGTCAGACCTCCCGGCCGACCAGCGGGGACACGGTCCGACCTGAACTCGACATGGTTCGGGCGCAGAGGGGCTCGCCTGTCGACGGCCGCGGACCGGAGTCTCCCCAGGGCCCGATGGACCTTCCTGGACATCCCATGTCTATGGCATCGGGAGTCTCACCTGGCGGATTGCCTGGGAATGGGGCAGGAGATTTTGCCAAGTCTATAGACAAGGCGGGATCGATCCCTGTTAATACATCCAATGTCTGGTGCGGCGGTTGGGCCGCCCTCCGCGGTTGGGCTCTCCTGGGAGTCCCCCCGTATCCGTGTGCGGTTCATGGCGAGATCGTCGACGTTGGAGGGGTGCCTTGCTGGAGCGTGAGCGTTGTGCCCCGTGGTCGGCGATCGGACGGGACCCGCGTTGTTGGAGTCCGCTTCTCGTGGGAGGGTCGCCGGCGTGGCGATCGCGTCGCCGCTGTCGGTGGTGTCATCGGACTGTGTGGAGGGTGCTCGCCGCCACCGGCCACGGTGCCTTTGGGATCGTGGTGACCGGTTCGGGCCGGTCGGTCGCCGATGACGTCGACTTCTCTCGGGTGTCGTGGACCGCGCGGACGTCCGTGGCCACAGGTCGTCCCGGTCCGACGGCGGGGTGGTGTGTCGGGCGTCGTATCGTCCGGCGCGACGCTGCCGCGATGGGTGGCGGCACGGGCGGGGGAGACCTCGACGGACGGATCGCCGCTGCATCTGTTCGGGCCCGCGGTCGTCTCGACCACGTCGGGGCTGCTGTACTCCGCCGCGGACCGCCTCCAGGCCTTGTGGCCGCGGGCCGTGGGAGGTGCGGTTCGGCGGTCGCGATCGTCGGTGTCGCCTGCGCGGGTGCGAGGGCGTGTCCGATGCGTCGCGGGCGGTCGACACTCCGGTGCGGCCGTGGACCGTGACAACATCGCTCGGCGGGGCGGACTCTCCAGGGATCCGATGGCCGCCGCCGGCAACAGGCCCCTCCGTTGTCAGTATCGCCTGGACCGCGCCACGCCACACCGTGTCGCGGTGAACCAAGGGCGCGGGCTCCCAGGCCACTTCTGGGGGCCGGGTGTCCTCCTCCTTGAACCGATCATCATCGGCGTTTCGAAGGGAACGACATGTCTTCCTCTCCCTATGAGATCAGCAGGCGGCGCCTGCTGGGCGCGGCCGGCGCGGCCACGGCGTTCGGCCTGTTGCGGTTCGCCCCGCAGGCTTCCGCCACCGAGGGGCCCCAGAGCTACACCGCGTCCTGGTCGTCCGTGTACCAGCACCCGGCGGCCCCCGAGTGGTTCCAGGACGGCAAGTTCGGGATCTACTCCCACTGGGGCGTCTTCAGCGTTCCGGCGTACCACAACGAGTGGTACCCGAAGAGAATGTACGACTCCCGGGAGAAGGACTACGCGCACCACGTCGACAAGTACGGCGACCCGTCGGCGTGGCCGTACCACAACTTCATCGACGGTGCCCGCGACAAGGCCGGCAACTTCAAGCAGTTCGCCCCCAGCCTGGCCTCTCAGGGCGGCGCGTGGGACCCGGACGCCTGGGCGCGGCTGTTCAAGGACGCGGGCGCGAAGTTCGCCGGTCCGGTGGCCGAGCACCACGACGGCTACTCCATGTGGAACAGCCGGTGCAACCCGTGGAACTCGGTCCAGCGCGGCCCCAGGCTCGACCTCGTGGGACTGCAGGCCCAGGCCATCCGGGGCCAGGGGCTGAAGGTGCTGCTGTCGATGCACCACGCCTACCACACCAGGCGCACGAATCCGTTCTACGAGTTCGCGCCCCGGCAGTCGGATCCGACGCTCCAGATCCTCTACGGACAGCTGAGCGATGCCGCGATGTTCAAGCTCTGGTCCGACAAGCTGGCGGAGGTCATCGACGGCTACCAGCCGGACATGATCTGGCAGGACTTCTACGTCAGCCACCTTCCGCTGTCTGAGCGTCTGAGCTTCCTCGCGCGCTACTACAACATGGCCGTCGCGCAGAACAAGGACGTGGCCACGGTCCACAAGGACGGGCTCGGCCTCCAGAATTCGGTCTTCGACTACGAGCGCGGCGGTCCGCCAGGGCTGCGCAGCCCCTTCTGGCTGACCGACGACAGCGTCTCCTCCACCAGCTGGTGCTACACGGAGGGCATCGGTTACTACTCCGCGCGGTCCATCCTGCACGGACTGATCGACAGGGTAAGCAAGGGCGGCGCGACGCTCCTGAACATCGCCCCGAAGGCCGACGGCTCCATCCCCACCGAACAACAGACCATCCTGCGCGACATCGGGGACTGGCTCCGCCGCTTCGGCGAGGCCTTCTACGCCACCCGCGCCTGGACCTGCCACGGCGAGGGCCACACCCCGATGGGCGGCGGCACCCACATCCCACCGGAGGCCGGCACAGGGCGGGACATCCGGTTTACCCGCAGCAAGGACAACCGGGTGCTGTACGCCACCGCGCTGGGCTGGCAGGGCTCCACCATGACCATCAAGACGCTGAACTCCAACCGGATCAACCTCGGCAACCTCACCCGCGCGCAACTGCTGGACAACAACGCGGGCACCTACATCGACCTGCTCGCACCGACCCAGGACGGTGGCGGTCTGCACCTGGCCATGCCCTCCTCCCAGCCGCCGTTCCCCGCTGCGGCGTACTCTGTCAAGCTCACCTTCGCCGGTCAGATCCCCACCCTGGACGCACCGGCCGCCCCGACCACCTGGGTGAAGATCACCAACGCGGCCACCGGAAAGGTGCTCGACAGCGGGGGCCAGGTCGCCGCAGGGACCGACCTCAAGCAGTGGCACTCCAATGAGAGCCCCAATCTGCAGTGGCAGCTGATACCCGTGGGCGACGGCTACTACGGCATCATGAACCGCACCAACAGCATGGTCATGGAGATCGGGGGCAGCAACGACACGGACGCTCCCGTCCACCAGGCCCCGTGGGACAGAGGCCCCAAGCAGCAGTGGCTGTTCAACAACATAGGTGAGAACCGCTACCAGATCATCAACCGCTTTCTCGGCAAAGTCATTGACGGCGACGGCAGCACCACGAGCGGCTCCAACCCGATGACGCGGAAACCGAATAGCCGCACCAACACCAACAGGGAATGGACCATCACCGCCATCTGATCGCCGGTGCGAAGCACCGGCACCGCCCCGCGTCGCACGGGGCGGTGCCGGGGACCCGGCGTCAATGACGCTCATCGTCGACATCCCACGGCCACTTTGCTCATGTCGGAAAGCGCCGTGCGCGGGTCGGGTCGCAGCCGACGCTGGTGCGGGGAGATGACCCGGGCTCCCGGTCGGCGCCTCGATCGACACCCCGGCATCCACGCGGCCGCGACCGACGGTCAGGTGGCGCCCGGCCCCAGGCGGGCCGGCAGGCGACGCGCTGTTCCTCACCCCGCACACCCGGTCGTCAGCACGCGGACCAACGTGGCCACGACCAGATGTGCGGGGTCGTCCTCCCGTCACCCCGCGGACGTGTCCGTCCACCCGCGGCGACGAGCCACTCTCACCCACCACGTCCCATGTCGGGCACAACGGCCCGACTACCCTCTGGGACTCGCGGCAAGGAGCATCCACCTATGTTCGAAAGAATCGCCGTCCAGCCGCCGGCCGGGAGCCGGAACCCTCAGCACGGACACGCCTTCCGGGCGTCCCCCGGACGTCCCGCCCTCACGTCCGTCCACCGCCTGGGAACCTCGCTCGTGGCCGCGCTCGCGCTGCTGGCGGGTTCCGCCGCCCTGGCCCCCACCCTGTCGGCGGCGTCCCCCGCCCAGCCCGCGCCGGATCCCGCGCAGGCCCCGTACGACCTCACCACGGACGCGCCGGTGCTGATCGTGCTCGGCCAGAGCAACGCGGTTGGGTCGGGGGTACCGATCCAGGACGCCGCCGATGTGGCGCAGTGCAAGGCCTTCGGCCACGTCAAAGGGCTGGACCGGACGAACAACCGGGTGACCGGTGCGGAGAGCGCCACCTGGTCGCCGTACACCTGTGCCGGCAGCAACCTCGGGAAGGAGTACAACGGGGGCCGCAGCTACCACGTCGCGTCGGCCACCGCGTTGCGCTGGGAGCGTGCCGTCACGGCGGGCGTGGCCCTGCCCGACCTCCACGTGATCCACGTGGCCTGGGGCTCCCAGGGAATCCAGGAAGCCTCCGCCCCGGACAACCGGTGGTGGCCCGACCGCGACCCGACCGACGTCGAGAGCCTGTTCCCGCTGACGGTGAACACGATCGCCAACGGCCTGCGGGCTCTGCGGGAAGCCGGAAAGCGGCCCCGGATCATAGGAATGCACTGGAACCAGTGGGAGGCCGAGGCCGATGCCCGGTCGACGATCAGCGCCGACCAGGTCCAGCGGGCTTTCCTCGGCGTCCTGGGACCCTTGCAGACCGTCACGGGCGGCACGTCGTTCCCCGTCTTCCTCTACCGCCCGCGTGCGGCCACCAAGGGTCCGATCCGCACGCAGTACATCACCGACGCGCTGACCGGGCTCGCCGCCCGGCCCGCGCCCAACCCCTACCGGCTGCTCGACGCGGCGCAGGCTGTTTCCGCGACCGGCACGCCTCTCTACGATCCCGCGATCCCGAGGAACTTCGGGATCTTCTACGACGGTATCCACTACACCCGGGCCGTGCAGGAGTGGTTCGCCGACCAGCAGTGGAAGACCGTCTTCACTGACAAGCAGTTCGGCGCGCCGGTGCAAGCCACTGTCAACGCGGCGCTGCACAGGCCCGCCACCCAGTCCTCCACCAACTGGGCGGGCCGGGAGGAGGCCGGGAACGCGGTGGACGGCAACACCAGCGGCGTCTACTGGGACGTGACCCCCAGCTACACCAAGTACGAGGCGCAGCCGTGGTGGCAGGTCGACCTCGGCGCGAAGCAGACGATCCGGTCGGTGGAGCTGTTCAACCGCACGGACCGCCTCTTCGAGCGTCTCACCGACTTCGACGTCATCGTGTCGGACACCGATCTCACCGGCCGCGGCTGGGCGGACATCCAGGCCGACCCGGCGGTGAGGAAGATCCGGATCAAGGGCACCGCACCGACGAAGCTGACCGTCGCCGTGGGCGCCGACGGACGCTACGTCAGAGTCCAGCTCGCCGGCACCAACCACCTCACCCTGCCCGAGGTCCAGGTCAACGTCCCCATCGGCTGACCCCCGAACGGGACACCGTCGCGGGGACGTTCGGCAACGCCGCACCCCCCGCGGCGCCACACCCACCGCACCCAGCTGCCACGGAGCCGGGGTGCGGGGCGCCCGGACGGTGTCGGTCAGTACCCGGGCGGCGCCGGGGAAGGCAAGGCAGGGCGGATGGTGTTGCCGTCCGGGGTACCGATCAGCCGATGGTCCACCTCTGGAGGGCGGTGCCCGAGGTGGCCTGCTGGGTGATCAGGGCGCCGTCGGCGGTCGAGGCCGTGGTGAGCAGGAGTTTGCTGTCGGCCGAGGCGATGGTGTAGCCGCCGCTGACCGGGGTGATGGTCCAGCGTTGGTTGGCGTGGCCGGTGCAGGTCCACTGGGTGATGGCCACGCCGGGCGAGTAGGACGCGGAGGTCACGTCGGCGCAGAGCCCGGAGGCCTTGTTGACGAGCGTGTAGGTCCCGTTGCTCTGACGGTTGAAGGACCACTGCCGGTTCGACCCGCCGCTCGCGCTTCTGGTGGTGAGCTGGGTGCCGCGGGTCGTGGAGGCGGCCGGGGTGTCCAGGGCCTTCCCGCCGTTGGTGAGGGTGTGGTCACCGTCCAGGGTGGCGTTGACGCGGACTTCGGCCAGGGTGAGGTAGTCGGTGCCGGCGAGCTGGACCCGGACGTACCGGCCCGCGGTGCCGACGGGGACGGTGACCTTTCCGGGCGCGGTGCCCTTGACCCGGACGCGCTTCACCGCCGGGTCGGCCTCGATGCTCGTCCAGCTGCGGCCGGTGAGGTCCGTGGGGGACACGACGACGTAGAAGTCGGTGAGGCGCTCGGCGAGCGTGTCCGTGCGGTTGAAGAGTTCCACCGACCGGACCGGGAGCTGCGCGCCGAGATCGGTCTGCCACCAGGCCCGCTCGTCGCTTCGGGTGTAGCTGAGGCTTCCGTCGGCGTAGGCGCCGCGGGTGTCGCCGTCCACCGCCCGCGACGCCGGGGTCGTGCCGTTGAGGTCGGAGGACTGGGTGGCGGGTCTGCCCAGGGCGGCGTTGACGGTGGGCATCACCGGCGCTCCCCTCTCGCCGTCGGTGAAGACGGTCTTCCACTGCTGCTCGGCGAACCACGTCTGCACATCGCGGTTGTAGTGGACGTTGTCGCTGACGTAGATCCCGAAATTGGGCGCGGTGGCGGCGTTGTAGAGTGGCGTCCCCGTCGGCGTGGTGGCATCCGCCGCGTCGAGCATCCGGTAGGGGTGGGGGGCGGGTTGCTTGGCGATGAAAGTGGTCAGCGCCTCGGTGACCTGCTGCGTCGGCCCCTCGCCGTACGTTTCGACGTAGTCGCGCGAACGCGGACGGTAGAGGAAGATCGGGGCCCCGCTGTCCCCGGTGATCGTTCGCAGCGGATCCAGGACCTTGAGGAACGCCTCCTGGAGCCCGGCGACGGTAGTGCCCGCGTTCTTGGCCTCGGCCTCCCACTGGTTCCAGTGGATGCCGATGACGCGCGGCCGCTTGCCGGCCTCCTGGAGCGCCCGCAACCCGTTGCCGATCGTGTTCATCGCCAGCGGGAACAGGCTCTCGACATCTTTGGGGTTGCGGTCGGGCCACCAGCGGTTGCTGCCCTGCCACTCGTTCTCCAGGATGCCCTGGCCGCCCCAGGCGATGTGGATCACGTTGAGGTCGGGCAGGGTCGCTCCCGCGTCGATGGCGCGTTGCCAGCGCAGCGCGGTCAGCGACGCGACCTGGTAGTTGTAGCCGTAGAGGCCCGGCGCCCCGTACTCCGAGCCGAGGTTGTTGCCGGCGCAGGTGTACGGCGACCAGACGGCCGCCGTCGCTCCGGCCACACGATTGCTCGTCCGGTTCAGTCCTCTGACGTTCTTGAGGGACTGGCACTTCGTGCGGTCGGCGGCGTCCGTCATGGGTGTCGCCCCGCCCTCGGCGTTGCTTTGGCCGAGCACGATCAGCACCGGCGCGTCCGTGGCGGTGCTGTACGGGAGTGCGGTCGGGTTCGGGGTGGCCGCCCGTGCCGGGGTGGGTTCCATCGTGGCGGAAGCGGCCAGCAGGGTGAGCGCGGCCATGAACGAGGCGGTGAGGCGGCGGCCGGCGGACCGCGGGGAAGGTGTCAGGGGGTGTGCTGTGGAAGCCCGGGCTCCGTGTCGGTGCGGCAGCGGGTCCTGGACGGTCGGCAGTCGGGGGGCAGATCTTCTGAACATGGCGTGCAACTCCTTGACAGGGATCAGCGGCATGCTTACCTGTTGCAGGAAGATGCGCGTAATCGCCACTTTTCATGCATGGTCAATCAGGGTTGTTGCGCTGTCAAGGCCTTGGCCGGGGCAGGTCGCGCAACGATTTTCGTCCGGGGCCTCGTACTGCCTCCAGAGTTGACGCGTCGTCATCGACGGTCTCGGGCCCACCACGCGGACCACGCGCCCTGGTCCGCTCCCGGATTCCCCTCCTTCGGCACGGCCTGGACGACGACGTCCTGGACGGTGCGACCGGACGTGTGGTTGGTGACGGCGGAGGGCCACTCGGTGGGCTGGGTGGAGCGCGGCGCGGCCGACTCGAAGCGGTGGGTCGCGGTGTACGAGGGCTACGTCCTCGGTGACCCGGCCACCCAGGAACCGATCCTGCGCGACACCCCTGAGCAAGCCGCCCACACCGTCATGAAGGCATACCTGCAACAGGTGTGACGAGGCCTTGGCCGTCGCCCTGCAGGTGCCGGGAGAGCAGGCCGTGGCCGGTACGTCCGCTGTCGGGGCGGCCATCAAGGATCGGTGCGCGCCACCACGGTGGAGGCCCTGCTCGATGCGGGGGCGCGCCGGTCCGGAGCGAGGGGGTCAGGAACCGTTGGGGCCCTTGCCGCCACCGGAGCCGCCCGTGCGGTCGACGATCACCCGGACCTGTGCGGGGGCGGTCTTGCCGGCGACCCAACCGGACTCCGAACCGCTGCCCCGAGAAAGGTACTTGGCCGAGACGTCGATCACGACGAGGGCGTTCTTGTGGCTGAACCCTTCGGCGACGCCGGGGTCGGTGGTGAACTCCGGGAGCACACCGCCCTTTCCGACCTGCTGGGCGGCGTCTGTGCCGGACGGCCGCGCCGTGGTGGGTGAGGCGGGGTCGCCGGATACCGATCCGCGCGTGGCCATGCCCTCCGCGACGTCCAGTCGTGTGCCGCGCCACAGGGTCACCACCTGGTCCGAGCCGGAGGCCACGGCCTTCGCCACGTCGGTCTGCGCGGTGGGCCGGGGGAGTCTGTCGCGGTAGTGCTCGTCGAAGTCGTCGCTGTCCGAGTCGTAGTTCGGGTCGTCCTTGGCCAGTTGGGTCCGGCCGGTCTTGATCCGGGTCACGCCCTTGGCGGAGTTCGGCGTGTCCACGGCGAGGGTCTTGAAGTCGAGTACCAGCTGCGACTCCGCTCCCGTCGCGGTGGCCTGGCCTGACTGGGCGGGATCGCCGGTCACGATCTGGTAGCTGGGGCCGCGGTCGGCCTCCACGAACTTCTGCGCCGCGAACTTCTGCGCCGCGGGATCCGTCTGGGGCTTGCTCGCCGTCGCGCCGGTGGCTGACTTCGACGTCCGTGCGGCGTTGCTGTCCGCGGGACGCCGCGCTCCCTCGCCGTCGCCCCCGTCGCGTCCGCCACCGCCGCGGGAGGATCCGCCACGCTCACCCGCAGGCCGGCCGCCGCTTTCGATCCCCCCGATTCCGTCGACGCCGCCGAATTCCGGCAGCGGTCCGAAGCTGAGCACGCCGATGACCGTATTCAAGATCTCACGGGTCTTGTCTCCGGTCGTGGGCGGCTTGCGGTCCTCGGGCCGGTCGTGGAACAGGGTCGGGTCGTAGCATTCGGCGCAGTAGGCGAACGCGGGCTGACCGATGACCAGGCCGGTGCCGAGGGCCAAGGACAGGACGGTGGCCACCCTTGTGACGGTGTAGCCGATCTTACGGGCCATGTGGAAATCTCCAGGAATCCGAAGGTGGTACAGGTTTTGGTTTCAGGCGGTTCGCGATACGGAGTGGAGAATGAATCGCCTGTGAAGGCTGGGCGGTTCGTCGGAGCCGCTGAGCGATCAATTGACGCCAAACCCGGCAGGAATGGCGAAGGCGACCCGCGAACGCCAGGTCTTTCTCTGCTCCGCTGCCGAGGATGATGCCAATGGGCGTAGAAGTGGTGGCCGATAGCCTTATGGCCATTGGTTTTCCTGTGTCTGAACAGATTCTAAGCACCGGCATATGGTTACTATCAAGGCCACCTACTTTCTAGTGGAAAGCATCGAGCCGACGGCCGCTGAACCCTTCTCGCGCTCGCTGCCACAGGAGCGGCATTTCTGTCGCCCGGCCCTGCGATTGCCGTTCATCGCGGTGGGGTGCCTCCGATACCGTGGGGGGCGTCGTGGAGGGCGGGTCCGGACGGCGGTGCGTGCGGGGCTCGGGGCGCTGATGCGGTGTCGGATGTGTTGCCGGTGCTGTCCCGTTCGCTACCCGCGGTGAGTGGCGGAGGCCGCCATCAGCGCCTCGATGCCGGTCCGGCCGAGGACGTTGATGCGGATGTAGCCGGGATGGCCGTCGAGTTCGAAGTAGCTTTCGTCGAGCGCCAGGAACCACCTGTGCGGAACTCGTGGTCGGGCGAAGAGGAAGAAGCCGGTCTCGATCGGTGCCTGGTCGGCGAGCACTCCGCTCGCCGTCAGCTCCACGTGGTTGGCCCGGATGTGCCGGACCAGATCGCCGTTGCCCTCCCGCGCCATGAGATCGGCGGCGCGGTGGGCGAAGAGGCGGTCGGAGACCGCGACATCGCCGTGCGGGTCGAGGTGCAGGTCCGCCAGTTCCTGACACAGGGCGGCGGGCACCAGGAGGTGGGCACAGCGGTACCCGTGGATCGACAGGTACTTGGTGGGGCAGACGATGCGCAGCGTGCGGTCCACCGGCAGGCGGCCACTGGCCTCTCCCAGGGCGCCGTTCCAGGGCATGTACTGGAACGTCCCGTCCACGAACACCAGCGAGTCGGTGGTCTGTTGCACCGCGCGACGGGGTCCAGGACATCGGCGGGGACACGGCGGCCGGCGTACCAGAGGGGGTCGGTCAGGACGAGGACCGTCCGCTCGTTGGGCAGCCGCAGGTCGAAGCCGGTCCGGCAGGCGTGACGACGGGCCACCGGTACCTGACTCCCACGCTTCACGGGGGTGTGTGTCGGCCCGCCCGGAATGGGTCCGTCGGGAGGCCGAGCACCGGAACACCGTCGTCGGGGGAGACGCACCGCCGCTGCCGATGGCGCCGCCGCCGTCCTGCCGCACCCGTCATCCCCCACCCGCACCCGCACCCGCACCCGCGGCTCCGGTCCGGGCCGCCAGGCCGCCGGCTCCGGTCCGGCCGAGCGGCGGCACGCCGTCCCGGGGCATGCCTCATGCGTCTACATCGATGTCGCCGATCGGTCCGTCGGCGCTTCCTCGGGCTCTGGTCGGCCCGGTGTCCGGAGGAGCGCGGAGCCGAGAAGCAGCCAGGCCGCGGCGAGGAGCCAGCCGCCGAGGACGTCGAGCGGCCAGTGCACGCCGAGGTAGACGCGGGTGGCGCCGATGACGGCGAACGCCACGGCGCAGACCGCGATCCAGGGCGCGGCCCGCCGTGGGATCATACGGTCAGCCATCGGCGCAGCCTCTCTACGCGGGCCCGGTCGGCCGGCGGCGCGTCGCGGCCGGCGTCCAGTACCCACTGGTCGATGCGCTGGTACAGGCCGCCGTCGAGTCCGCGGCCGTCGAGGGCGAGCGTGCTCGCGCGGCCGGTCATCGGGCCCTGGCCTGACGGCGGGAACGCATGATCTCCAGGGCCAGCGGCAGCAGCGACACCACGACCACGACGGCGACGATCGGCAACAGGTACCGGTCGACGTTGGGGACGGAGGAGCCGAGCGCGTACCCGGCCATCACGAGACCGATCGTCCACACCAGGCCGCCGACGACCTGCCACAGGGTGAACGTGCGGGCGTCGACGCCGAGCGCGCCGGCCAGCGGGTTGAGGACGGTGCGCACGACGGGGACGAAGCGGGCGAGGACGACGGCCTTGGCGTGGCCGTACCGGGTGAGGATCTCCTCGGCGCGCACCGCGCCTTCGCGCAGGTGCTTGCCGCTGGAGCGGGCGAGCAGGGCGCGGCCGCCGCGCCTTCCGATCAGGTAGCCGACCTGCGCGCCGGCCAGGGCGCCGATCACGGCGGCGGCGAGGACCTGGCCGAGGTCGAGGTGGGGGCCGCTGTGGGTGCCGGTGGTGCACAGCAGGCCGGCGGTGAACAGCAGCGAGTCGCCGGGGAGGAAGAACCCGACGAGCAGGCCGGTCTCCGCGAACATGATCACGGCGATGCCCAGTGCGCCGAACGCGGCCAGCAGTGAGCCCGCGTCCAGCGGGTTGACGGCCAGCAGGGCCGAGGAGGTGAGCATCGTCGGGTGCCTTTCCAGGTGGGGCTGTCGGCCGACGGCGTCGCACTCTTCGCACGGCGAGGCGTTCTCCCGCGCGACCGGTGGCGTCGTGTCCCAACAGTCGTGTTCAGCATGGCCGAGCGGTGCTGAAGGGTTCCTGAAGACCTGAAGGTGTCTTCAGGAACCCTTCGCGCGGGCCTCGTCCGGCCTGGTCAGTGGATCGTGCCGGCGTTCGGGGCGAGGACGCCCGCGGTGACCAGGCCGATGATCAGGATGCCGAGCAGGACGCGGTAGATCACGAACGGCAGGAAGCTGTGGTGGGAGATGTACTTCAGGAACCAGGCGATGGCCGCGTAGCCGATGGCGAAGGCGATGAGGGTGGCCAAGACGGTCGGTCCCCAGGCGGGCGCGGGGCCCTCGCCGATCTTGAACAGCTCCAGGGCGCCGGAGGCGAGTACGGCGGGGACGGCGAGGAGGAAGGAGTAGCGGGCGGCGGCCTCGCGGCTGTAGCCGAGGAAGAGGCCGGCGCTGATGGTGCCGCCGGAGCGGGAGACGCCGGGGATGAGGGCGAGGGACTGGGCGGCGCCGTAGATCAGGGCATGCGGGAAGGTCAGTGAGTCGATCCCGCGGGCGGTGCGGACGGCGCGGGTGCGGTCCGCCACCGCCAGGATCACGCCGAAGATGATCAGGGTGGTGCCGATGATCCGCAGGTCGCGCAGCTGGGTCTCGATCGTGCTCTGGAAGAGCTTGCCGAGGATCGCGATCGGCAGCGTGCCGACGATCACGAACCAGCCCATCCGGGCGTTCTGGTCGCTGCGCAGGGCCGGTTCGAACAGCGAGCGGACCCAGGTGGAGACGATCGCGGCGATGTCCTTGCGGAAGTAGATCAGGACCGCGGACTCGGTGCCGAGCTGGGTGACCGCGGTGAACGCGGCGCCGGGGTCGTCCCAGCCGAGCAGTGCGGAGAAGACCCGCAGGTGGGCGCTGGAGGAGACCGGTAGGAACTCGGTGAGCCCCTGGATCAGGCCGAGTACGGCCGCGTGGAGCCAGCTGATCACCGGACACCCGCCACGCATGTCCGCCGTTCGCTTCGCATCGTGTCTTCCTGTTCGGCTCGTGGGAGGGCCCGGGCCGCTGCCGGCGGCGGGCGGGTTTCAGCACCGCGGTCCCGGGGTGGCGGCCCTCGGAACGGACGGATGCCGCACCTGCGGGCCGTGCGCCGTTTCGCGCTCCGGCCCGAACGGGCAGCGCGGTCAGCATGGCGGAGCCGAGCTGAACGTTTCCTGAAGACCCGGGCCGCGGGGTGTGATGACGGCGCGAGCCCGGTCGGTCGGGCGCTCCGGGGGAAGCTCCCGGTCTCGGATCGGCGCCGGCCGGCCGCGTGCGACGTCGGTGCCGCCGCTGGTCTGCCCACCGGTGTCGACCGGGGGCTGTAGGGAGGGGCCTGGCCGTGGCGCTCGGCCCGCGGGCGCCTAACGCGGGGGAGGAAGGGCCGCCGCCGAGGGCGAAGCGCCAGGCCGGGCGGGGGCGGAGAGGTGGGTGCTGAGCCAGCCGAGGGACGGGGGGAGCAGTCGGACCCACGTGGTGAAGTTGTGTCCCCCGGCTTCGACGGTCGCCTGGGTGACGGTCATCGGCGGGTGTACGGCGGCGGCGAACGCGCGTGAGTCGGCGTAGGTGCTGCCGTCCTCCTTGCTGTCGGCGAGCAGGACTGGGACCGGGGGTGCCGGCAGGTGGGCGAGTCTCCAGGTGAGGTCGGCCTGGTCGCGGCGTTGCCGGCTGCCCGCGAACAGGTCGCCGGTGGTGAAGTCCTCGGCCGCCTTGAAGTAGCCGGACAGCGACACGGCGGCGGCGAACACGTCGGGGTGCTCCATGGCGAGCTTGAGCGCGCAGTACCCGCCGGTGGAGTCACCCATCACACCGAGGCTGCCGCCACCGGTGAGGATCCGGTAGGACGCTCTGAGGTCCTGCGGGACGTCCGTGGTGAAGTACGTCTGGGCCTGCGGGCCGCCGGGGACGTCCTCGCACTCGCTGTCCTGGGGCATCGAAGGCGACGGCCGCACCAGCACCTGGACGGTGGGCCGCATGGCGCCGCTCCTGATCAGCTGGAGCTCGGTCGCCGGGTAGCGGAGCTTGGTGATCAGATTCTTCGCATCGCCGGGGAACCCCGTCATGACGACCACGGCGGGGAAGTGCTGGTCCTTGAACGGCTCCTGGAAGTACTGCGGCGGAAGGTAGACGTACCCGTCGGTGGACAGCCCGGTGGACCCGCCCGGGATGCGTACCCGGTCGAGTCTGCCGACCTGTGCCGGGTCCTGGCCCAGCCCGCCGGTGGCCGGTACCTGCTTGCGCCCGAGCAGCTGCACGCCGGCCGCCCCGGTGCCGGGAGACGGGCCGGCGCCCTGGACGGTCGCCGCCCCCCGGTTGTGGCCCAGGAGGTCGCCCCAGCTGCTGTAGAACACGAAGTAGTCATTGGCCAGCAGCAGGAGCGTGCACAGCAGTAGGACCTGGGTGGACACGATGGTGGCGAGCCGGCCGAACATGGCGGGCCAGTTGCGGTACGCCAGCCGTGGCCAGATCCACAGTGTTCCGAGTACCGACAGCACCGCCAGCACGGCGCACAGTGCCAGGAGCTTGTGACTGGTCAGTCCCACAGGTCGCGTCACCACCGTTCGGGGCCCCTCCTCCAGTCTGCCCACCGGAGGTCGGACCGCTCCACCGAGGGCCTTCCGCCACCTGGTGCCGCCGCCCGGCGCCGCGCTCCGAGCGGCAGGGGTGGCCGGCGCGTGCGGTCGGGCGGGCCGGAGCGGATCCGCGGGACGTCGCTCTCCGGCCCGAGGCCGAGCCCGTGCCGTGTCCCGCCTGTGCCGAGGCCGAGCCCGTGCCGTGTCCCGCCTGTGCCGAGGCCGAGCCCGTGCCGAGGCCGAGCCCGTGCCGTGTCCCGCCTGTGCCGAGGCCGAGCCCGTGCCGAGGCCGAGCCCGTGCCGAGGCCGAGCCCGTGCCGTGTCCCGCCTGTGCCGAGGCCGAGCCCGTGCCGTGTCCCGCCCGTGCCGAGGCCCCGCCCGTGCCGTGTCCCGTCTGTGCCGTGCCCCGCCCGTCAGCCTGCGGGGAGCGACACCACGAACCTCGCGCCCTCGGACGAGGGCGCGAGAGTGATGTCGCCCCCGACGCCGCGGGCGAGGCGGCGGGCCAGCGGGAGGCCGAGACCGGCGCCGTCGTGGCCGTCGTCCGGGTCGGCGCGGCGGCCCGCCTCGAAGACGGCCTCGCCCACGCCTTCGGGAACACCGCGGCCGTCGTCGGCCACCGCGACCAGGACCCGGCCCGGCTGCCGCTCGCATTCCACGGCGATCCGGCGCACCGCGTAGCGGCGGGCGTTGTCGAGCAGCGGCGCGAGGATGCGTTCGACGAGCGCGGCGGAGACGCCGGCGGTCGCGCCGTCGCCGAGCACGGTGACGGCCGGGGCCCCGGGGTGCTCCTGGGAGCTTCGCACGGACAGCGCGCGGGCCACGTCGGTCACGGCGCAGCGGCCGGGCACCTGGTGATCACGGCTGCGGGCCTCGGAGAGCAGCGTCTCGCAGATCCGCCGCATCCGGCCCGCGGCCGCGGCGATGGCCTCGTGCGAGGTGCGCTGGTCGTCGGGGGTACGGGGGCGGGCGACGAGCCAGTCGGTTTCGGCGGTGATCCTGGCCAGGGGGGTGCGCAGTTCGTGGGAGAGCTCGGCGGTCAGCTGTTGTTCGTGCCGCAGCATCGCGGCTTGCCGGTCGAGGAGCTGGTCGAGGTTGCCGGCGAGCCCCGCCAGTTCGGCGAGGTGGTTGTCGGTGGCGAATCTGCGGGCGGTGCCGTGCTCGCTCCACTGGGCGGCCCGGGTGCTCATCTCGTCGACCGGCCGGAGGGCCCGGCCGACGACGCCGCGGGTGACGAGGTAGACGCCGGTGAGCAGCAGGAGGCCGAGGCCGATCGAGCCGGCCAGGACGGAGCGGGCGGTATAGCGGTAGGCGTCCAGGCCGACGGAGGCCACGACGGTGCCCACCTGTCGGTCTCCCGCTGTGATCGGCAGGGCGTAGAGGCGGAAGGCGTGCGGCTCGGAGGTGTCCGCGGAGGATTCGCCGGTGCCGGCGAGCCGGTCCGCGCGGTCCTGGAGCGCGTCCGATGCGCTGGGGCGCTGGACGGCCGTGGTGCCCTGGTAGATCCAGATGCCGACGTCGAGGGCGGTGTCGTCGGCGGGCTCGTGTTCGACGATCCGTCCGTCGGGTTGGGCCTCCATGGTCGCGGCCACCGCCGCCGCGCGGGTGCGCACCAGGTCGTCGGCCTGTTGGCGCAGGCGCGCCCCGAGCTCGACGTTGAAGACGGCGGTGAGCACGGCGACCCAGATGGCGGTGGTGGCGAGCGCGAGCAGGGCGAGGCGGCCGCGCAGCGTGGCGGGGGCTCGTCCGGTCCTCACGCGAGGCGGTATCCGACGCCGCGCACGGTCAGGATGCTCCGTGTGCTGCCCGACCGGTCCAGTTTGCGTCGCAGTCGCAGCAGGTACTGGTCGAGGGTGTTGTCGCTGACCTGGGCGCCCTCGGGCCAGCCGGCGCGAAGCAGTGTCCGGCGGCGGACCGCCGCGCCGGGAGTGGACATCAGGCAGGCCAGCAGCCGGAACTCGGTCGGGGTGAGCGCGACCGGCTCGGCGGTGGTGGATCGCAGCACGTGCGCGACGGGGTCCAGGCTCAGGTCGTCGACCTCCACGCCGGGCGCGCGCCCGTTGCGGCGGATCGCCGCGCGCACCCGGGCGGCGAGCTCGGCCAGGTGGAAGGGCTTGGCGAGGTAGTCGTCGCCCCCGGCGGAGAACCCGGACAGCCGGTCGGGCAGCGCGTCGTGCGCGGTGAGGAAGAGCACGGGCGCGTCGAAGCCCGCCGCGCGCATGGCGTGGCAGACGTCCCGCCCGTCGGAGTCGGGCAGGCCGACATCGAGGACGACGGCATCCACCCGGTCGTGGACCGCGCGCAGCGCGCCCGCCCCGTCGGCGGCGGTGAGCACCTCGAAGTGTTCCTCGCGCAGGCCTCGGGCGAGCACGTCGCGAAGTCCGTGGTCGTCCTCGACGACCAGTACCCGGAAGGAAATCATGCGGGTCAGTATGGCCCGACCGGAGCCTGTCCCCGGACCGGTGCTCAGGTTGCGTTCAGGTCCGGCATGCGAGCCTCGCCCGCATGGCTACCAACACGGAACGGCGCTCGGCCGCACCCGACGTCCGAGGGCTGCTGAACAAGGTGCCCGAGGTCACGGTCTGGTTCTGGGTCATCAAGATCCTGTGCACCACGGTCGGCGAGAGCTTCGCCGACTGGATCAACATGACTCTCGGCGTCGGGCTGATCAGCACCTCGCTGATCTTCACCGCCGTCCTGGTCGCCGCCCTGGGCTGGCAGCTGCGCACCCGGCGGTACGTCCCGTTCGTCTACTGGCTCACCGTCGTGGTGCTGAGCGTGACCGGCACCCTGTACACCGACATCCTCACCGACAGCCAGGGCGTCCCCCTCGCGGTGAGCAGCGGCGTGTTCGCCCTCGTCCTCGCCGCCGTCTTCGGGATCTGGTACGCCCGCGAGCGGACCCTGTCGATCCACAGCATCGTCACCCGCCCCCGTGAGCTCTTCTACTGGCTCGCGGTGCTGGTCACCTTCGCCCTCGGCACCGCGACCGGCGACTGGACCCTGGAACTCACCGGCTGGCCCCCGGGCGTGTCCGTGCTGCTCCCGCTCGGCCTGATCGCGTCCATCGTGCTCGCGTGGCGCCTGGGCGCCGGCACGGTGCTGTCCTTCTGGCTGGCCTACATCCTGACCCGCCCGCTCGGCGCCAACCTCGGCGACTGGCTCGCCTCGCCCGGTGGCGACGGCGGTCTGGGCCTCGGGACCGCGGCGACCAGCGTGGTCTTCCTGGCCGCGATCCTCGCCACCGTCCTCCACCTCGGCCGCAGCCGCGCCGACGTCATCGAGACGCACGGCCGGACCCGGGCCGCGGGTGCGTCGGACCCGGCCCGCGAGCGGATCATGCTCGGCTACTACGTGGTCGTGGCGCTCGCCACCGCGGCGCTCCTCATCTGGGCGCACCAGCGGCCGCACGCCGCGGCGGCGGCGAGCGAGGAAGGCGACGCGGCGGGGTCCTCGTCCGCCCCGCTCACGCCGGATCAGGTGACCTCGTCGTTCCCCGCCGCCGAGGTGGCGAAGTTCCGTACCGTCACCGCCGACACCCTCGCCAGGCTCGGCTCCGGTGACCAGGCGGGCGCGACCGCCCGGATCGCGGACCTGGAGAAGGCCTGGGACGACGACCAGTCCAGTCTGCGGCCCAAGAACCAGCAAGCCTGGACGCTCCTCGACGGCCAGATCGACCAGGTCCTCAAGGCGTTGCGCGCCTCGAAGCCGGACCGGGCCACCGAGGTCGAGGCGCTCGACACCCTCCTCACCTCGCTCGGCTGACCGGCCCCGGGCGGAGCCTCGACGCCCGCCCGGGGCACGGCGGAGGGCGGCACCGGATCATCGGGTGCCGCCCTCCGCCGTGCGCCCTCCGCCGTGCGCCCTCCGCCGTGCGCCCTCCGCCGTGCGCCCTCCGCCGTGCGTCACCCGGCACTCCTCGGCCACCTCGCGAGCGAGGAGACCATCGAGCCGCTCGCCCGGAAGGGCGTGTGGCTGAGTACCCAGCCGTGGATCGGGTCGGACGGCTATCGCCGCCGCCGGGCCGGCCGGTTGCCGGAACCCGAGCGAGCAGGCACCCGGGCTCATTCCGGGCGCCGTCTTCGACAGCCCCGGCCAACGCGTCGGACCCAACGGTGTCCGCACGCGCCGGGCCCTCTTCCTTCCGGTCCTGCCGATCGGTCTGCTCGCCGCCGACCGTGCCCGCACCGATCAGACCGGCGCGCGGTTCCCGCTGCACGTCCGCCGCCTCGGCCACCGGCTCGCCCTCGATGACAGGGCGCGGACGGCGAGAGCCTGCGCGGGTGTCAGGTGCCGTCCGACCACCCGGCCGTGAGGGAACCCGTCCCCGGCCGACGGAGGCTCGGCTGTCCTGGCCGAGCCTCCGTCGGCCCCGGCTTCGCCGCTCACGCCTCCCGGCGACGGCGGAAGATCGCGCGGATCGCGAACACGATCGCCACGACGAGCCCGATGGCGAACAGCACGATCAGCAGGATGACGACGAGCACGGCTATGCCGAGCTTCTTGAAGAAGCCGCCCTTCTTCTCCTTCTTGTCGCCGGCCGCGAGTACGCCGGTGTCGGCCGTGCGGTCGTGGGTCCGCTGCGCAAGGGTGCTGTCCCCGCCCGTCCGGTCCGAGGTGGGCGGCGCGGCCGCGGGGGCGGATACGGACGCACGGACGGCGGCCGGAACGGCCTCGGCGGCGCTCGGCGCGCCGAATATCAGTCCGGCCAGGACGAGGGCGGGTACGACTCTCGCGATGATGCGCGACTTCACTGCTTCTCCTGTGGTCTTGGGTGTCGTGCGGTGTACTCGTTGGCGGACCAGGCGTCGGTTCCGGGGCCTCGGACTACTGGGGGCCGAAGCCCGGGCTGTCGAAGTCCGGCCTGCTGTGGGCGGGTCGGAAGGCGCGCTCGGGTGCGGTGCCGTTGGGTGAGGGCTGGGCCCGGCTCAGCAGGAACGGAATCAATCCGTGCTCCAGTAGTGCCGTGCGCCACGCCTCGCGTGCCCGCTGGAGCTCGTCCTGCACGTCGTCATGGCGCGGCTGCTGCCTCGGTGGGGCTGCTCGCCTGCGCGACGCCTCGACGAGGAGGCCGCAGAGCCCGAGCGCCATGCTGATTCCGGCGATGGCGGCGGTCAGGGCAGCCGCGGAGATCAGGAAGCCCCCGAGTCCGCGCTGGGACTTCACCATGTCCATGATCTGGCCGAGCACGAAGAGGATGGCTGCGGCGGTGCCGGCGATGAGCGGCACCAGTACGGCCATGACGCCGGCCACCCCGGCCGCTCTCTCGTGCCCCAGGGGCGGTTCCGGTCGCATCGGAGCGGACGGCGCGGCCGAGGCGCGGAGTCCGGCGTAGCGCTCGAACTCCGTACCGACCGCCGCGGTGATCTCGGCCGTCGACCCGCGGACGAGCGCCCGCAGGTCCTCAGTGCCGGGCGCTGCGGGTCCGGCCGCCGTGAGAGCGTCCCTGACCTCGGTGGCGGACAGTGCCCGGCTCAGGGCATGTTCGAAGTCGACCCGGTCCTGCTGCAGGAGCCTGAGCGGTCGATCCACGGTCGTTCCCCCGATGTGCTGGAGCGGCAGTGCGCCGGCAGGAGGGCGGCGGTCCGGGTTCCAGGCCGCCGGCCCATGGTCCGGCCAGGCCTGATCGGCCTGCTGCCAGCCAGAATCTACAGGACTGTAGAGGTTCGGGGAACCAGCCACCGGGTTCGGGGTCCCGGTGGCGCCCGGTCGGTCGCGCGCTCGGGAGCCGCCCGGGAAGGGTCGGCCATGGGATGGACCCGCACGCGGACCGTCCTCCGTTGAGCCGGCTCCGGCACTCGTTCGCGGTGCGCTCCAACGGTTTCGCGGGGCCGTCCGAGGTCGAACCGGCCTCCATGAGGGCCTGGGTTCCCGTGCTTTCGGCCCCCTGGTGTGCCGGCCCCGCGAACGAGGGTGACGGGCTCTGCCCGGCCGTGGCGTCGTCCTCGGGAGTCGTGACGAACTGTGGCTGACTGACACGAGCTTCCTGACGGTCCACCCGCACGGGACGGGCCGCCCGGACGCCTCGGACATCAACCACCGGCCGGGCGAGGTGGTCTCCACACAGGTGATGGTTCCGCGGACGGGAGGGTGTCCTTCGCCAACCAGCGGGGCAGCGCCCACGTCGTCGCCGACCTGATCGGCTCCTTCTCTGCCTGACCCGTTGTCAAGGAGTCACTGCCGCTCCGCCTCCGCTCCGGCCTCAGGACGACAGGTGGGCCCGATGTCGTCCCAGTCCGGTTCATGCGGCGAGAGGTTTTCGGCGGCTCCTGTCGCCGGGGTCGTAGCAGCACACGGCGCAAGGGCTCCGGTGCGCAGCTCGGTGAAGCCGCTAGCAACTTCGGTCCGTGGAAGAGTGATTCGCCGGGCGGGCCCGGTTCTGCGGCTGCCACCGCTGTTCTCGGTCGAAGCGGTGTCGCCAGGCCGGCGCACGTCTGGTGGGGGAGTGGTTCGGGGGCGTCGCTCTGGACGCCCCCGAACCGGCCAGGCCTGTCGGCCGGCTGGCCGGCGCCGCTGCAACCGGTGCGCGGCCGTGGTCCCGAGGTTGTCATGGGCTGCAACCGGGAGGCCGGGTACCAATGTGTCGGTCCCTTGAGGCTGTGCGGCCGGGTTGCGATGACCTCGGGCCGGACAAGGAGCGGGTTCGGCCGGGCCTGCCGGGCATGTGGTGCGCCTTGACCAGCGCGGATGGGGCGTCGGCGGACGGTGTTTTTGCACGGGCATCCGGACGATCACGCAAGAACCCAAGGGTGGCGCGAATCCCGGGCTGAAAACCGGACAAGTACCGCCATCCGCCGTCGATCTGTGCGGTGCAGGTGCTCTGATCTGCGGAGATCCCGCGTTGCCGGTCCGGGTTGTTTCAAGGTCTGGCGAAGCGGGTGCCCGAGTCGTTCATCCCAGGAGCCGGGGTGCTCAAGACTTGGCCGCACGGTCCGCCAGGGGAGCTGCAACCTCCCCCGGTTCCGATCTGTCATGAGGGCTGCACTGACTGTGGGAGGAATTCGAATGAGTGTGCCGCGTGGACGCCGCAAGGCCGGAGGCGGTGACGGGCCGGTGTCCGCCGCCGTCGTCGTGCTGGCAGTGGCGGTGCTGACCCTGTTCGTCGTCCTGGCCGCGATCGGCCTGTCGACCGAGACGATCATCGCGCTTTCGAGCGCTGCCGTGCTGACGGCGGCCGAGCTGGTGAGACGGCTGGTGTCCGCCGTCTCCGCGGGGCGCCGGCGCGGGTGAGCGTACAGGGTGGGAAGGCCGAGGACAGCGGTCGCCGCAGGAGCCGTCGCCGGGCATCTGGCTGAGTACCTGCAGGCTCTGTGCACACGCAGCGGACGGACCTATGCCCAGATGGCCGCCGAGACGTCGCCACGGGTATCCGTGTCGACGCTCTCGCGGGCGGCGTCCGGGAAGCGCCGACCGCAGCTGGACGTCGTCCAGGCCTTCGTGCGCGCATGCGGTGGCACTCCGTCCGAGCTGGCGAAGGCGGAGCGGCTCTGGCGCAGGACGCCGAGCAGTGCTTCGGCGGGGCGAGCGCGGCACTCCGGCCTCCGCTGGCGCGAGCCCGAGTCGCTGAGCGAGGTGCACCACCTCGGGGAACTGATGCGTGCGGCACACGAACTGAGCGGGAGTCCGTCGCTGCGCGCGGTCCAGGAGCGAGCCGCCGCGTTGGGCCAGAGCCTCCCCCGGAGCACGCTGGGGGATGCGTTGCGGCGGGGCGCGGTCCCCAGCGAGCATGTGTTCTGCGTCTTCATGCGGGCCATCTCGGACTTCGCCGGTTCGCCCACGGCCGAGTACGGGGCCGAGGTGTGGAAGGAACTGTGGCGGCGTGTCCGGGCCGACCGGCCCGGGCGGGCCCGCGGCGATCTGCCGCCGGGCCCCG
Source organism: Kitasatospora sp. NPDC059327 (assembly GCF_042752535.1). Taxonomy (NCBI): domain Bacteria; kingdom Bacillati; phylum Actinomycetota; class Actinomycetes; order Kitasatosporales; family Streptomycetaceae; genus Kitasatospora; species Kitasatospora sp. NPDC059327. Next base: position 120,534 of record NZ_JBHYYB010000010.1, read on the forward strand.
TGAGGTCCCCCGGGGTGGCCGCCCGGACCAAGGCGGTCGGCGCCAGGACGCCGGCCGGACGCCGTCCCCGACGGGTGCCGCCCCGGGCCTGGGTGCGGCCGGGGCCGCTGAAGGACTTCAAGGACTGGGTGCACACGCTGTACCTGGAGGCGGGGGCCCCGTCGTTGACCGACATCGTCGGTGCCATCCGGTTGGACGACTCCCTGGATTTCGCTCCTGAGCGGGACAGTGTGAACCGGTTGCTGCGATCGTCCTCCCTCGGGAGCCAGGGGGACGCGGTGGCGGTGGCGGTGGCTCTGGCCCATACGGCGGGGGTCGACCCGGTGACGACCGGCGGGCAGGCCCGGGAGCTGTGGATCCGCGCAGCCGCGGTTCGGCCGTACGGGCACGCGGTGGGAGAGGTGACGGATCCGTTGGCTCTGGGGGTCCGGGAGGCGTTCGCGCTGCCGGATGCCGGAGTTGTGTTGCCGGTGCTGGTCCCGTACGTCCGGCGCCAGCACGACCAGGTGATCGACGGTGTGGTGTACAGAGCCGTCGGGGGTCAGAGCGCGATGGTCGTCGCACGCGGGCCACGGACCACCGGCAAGACGCGCAGTTGTTGGGAGGCCCTGCGGGGGCTGCCGGGGAGCTGGCGTCTCTGGTTCCCCGCGGATCCGTCGAACGGCGAGCAGCTGGTCGAGGCGCTGTCCCAGGCCGGACCGGGCACCGTGGTCTGGCTCGACCGCGTCGACCGGTACCTGGACCCTGCCCAGTTCGGCGTGGCCGGACAGGTTCACGCCGAGATCCGGGAGGCACTGCACGACCCGCGCCGGGCCCCGATCCTGGTGATCGGAACCGTATCGACCGCGGCCGGCGTGCTGACCCGGTCGGGCGGTCCCACCCCGGGAGCCGACGCCGCGGCGCGAACCCTGATCGACGACTCGGCCGTCGACGTCCCGGCGCAGTTCACCACGGCCGAGCTGGCCAGGCTGGCCGAGGCCGTCGGGCGGGATCCCCGGCTGGCCCTGGCCGGGGCCAACGCTCGCGGCTCCGTGGCCCAGTACCTCTCCACCAGCCGGAACACCGATCCCTTGTTGAAGATCCAGACCTTCCACAGAGCCGTCATGCAGGGCGACGCCGACACCCTGCACATGGGTGGGGCGCTCCTGCAGCAGTCGGGACGGTTGGAGGAAGCGGCCACGTGGTACCAGCGGGCGGCCGAGGCCGGTGACGTCCAGGCGCTCGAACCGGCGGCCGCGCTGCTGAGCGAGAGCGGCGCACCGTACGAAGCGGTCGCGTGGCTGCGGACGCTCGCGGAAGCCGGTGATGCCGACGCCGCGGTCGTCGCCGCCAGGTGGTTGCTCCGGACCGGCAGGGACCACGAAGCGATCGACTTCTACCAGTTGGCCGCCGTGGACCGCGGAGCGAGCCACGCGCTGCGGGCGGCCGCCTCGCTCATGCGCCGCCACGGGCGCGGGGAGGAGGCCGTGGAGTGGTTGCGTTCCCTGGCCGCCGCGGGGAACCCGATCGCTCTGCGGGAGGCTGCCCGTCTCCTGTGGGAGGCGGGAGACACCACCAGGGCCCTGCGGTTCCTCTCCGAGGCCGGCTCGGCCGGTGACCTTGAGGCCTGGCGGGATGCCGCCGAGCGCCTCCAGGCCTTGGGCCGGGACGATGAGGCGATCCTCGTGTACCGGGTGGCGGTCCAGAAGGAGGACGAGCGCAGTGTGCTGCCTCTGGCCGATCTCCTGGCCACGGTGGGGCGCCAGGAGGAGGCGCTGGCGATCTACCTCCGAGCGGCGGCGAAGCCGGACCTGGCGGCGATACGGCGGGCCGCGGCCCTCTACCGGATGACCGAGCGGCCCGACGACGCCCTTCGGTGGTACCGGCGGGCGGCCGAGCTGGGGGACATGACGGCGTTCATGCACATCGGGCTGATTCTCAGGGAGAAGTGCGAGTTGGCCATGGCGGACACGAGTGAGGCGTTCGTGGACGAGGCGCTCGTGGACGAGGCCGTCGCCTCGTTCACCAAGGCCGCCGACGTGGGGGAGTGGCACGCCCACCGCGAGGCGGCGTGGATGCTGTGGAGGAGCCGCGGCCTGGACGAGGCCGCGGCCTGGCTGCGGCAGCGTGTGGAGGCGAAGGACCACCGGGCCCTGCGCGAGATGGCCGATCTCCTGCGGGAAGCCGGAGAGCCTGCGCAGGCCCTCGCCTGGTACCAGCGATCGGCCAAGAAGGGCAGCGAGTACTCCGCCGGCTATGCCTTGCGCCTGCAGTCACAACTGCCGTCCGGAGCGGGAGGGAGGAAAGCCGGTCGCACCCGGGCCACCGGCGGCGGCACACGAGCGACCGAAGCGACCGAGGAGCCGTGACAGAGCGGATCCGCTCGGCAACACCCCTGACGGGGTTCTCCCCGGTACGTCGTTCCGGCAGGCAGGTGATGAACCCGTTCCTTGAACACCGCCCACCCCGAGTCGGCGACGCACGCGCCGACCGGTGGGCGTCGAGCACGCCCCCTGCTCCAGGCACGAACGGCAGGCGGCCGGCGTACGCATGACGGGTCAAATCCCCGCCCCGAGCGGAGGAACGGGCCGGCGACCCGATGTGGGCAGCGGCAGCCGGGACCTCCGGCCGCGGTGCGGCGGCAGAGCGGTGCCGGCATCACGCCGACCTCGGTGGTGCTATGATGGTCACCGGTGCAGCTGGATGCCCACCCTCGGGGTGCGGGAACCAGGCGCCGTTTCACCACGGGGACACTCTGCGACAGGCCTCGGAACCAGCAGACTGTCACCGTTCCAGTGCCCTCGATGCCTGGCATGTCGCCCGAGCCTGAGAGCCACCCTTCAGGAACCGCCCAGGCGGTCGCTCACCGGCCCTGCTGCCGTCCGCAAGGACCTTGACCGCCCCGCGACGGCCGCTCGGCCGCCGGGCCCACGCCCACCCGGGCGCGCCCGCCGGGCGACGCCACGTTCCCGGCCCGGGCACCCGGTCGGCCCTGTCGCTCGCCGCCGGCTCATCTCGGTGCGCCCGCCCGATGCCACCACATCCCCCGGTGCCACCACCTCCCCTTGACACCTCAGGAGTACCCTCTCGTGACCATCACCACCACCACCGAACCGTCCACCACCACACCGCTGGACGCCCTGCTGAAGACCGACCTGCACCAACTCGCCGCCGACCTCGGCATCCCGGGCACCGCCCGTCTGCGCAAGGACGAGCTCGTCGAGGCGATCACCAGCGCGCGCTCCACCGCCCGCCCGCCCACGCCGGTGGGCGCACCCCGGGCCGAGGACACCGCGGGTCGCAGTGGCCGGCCCGTCCTCCCGTCGCCGCGCACACGCGCCCGCTCCGGCCGGCCGGCGGCGCAGCCGGACACCACGGATGGCAGCGGCCTCGTGCCGGTCGCCGGTGTGCTGGACATCCGGGAGGCAGGCGCGGTCCTGCGCACGTCCGGCTACCTTCCCGGGCCTACCGACATGGATCTCCCGGCGGGCCAGGTGCGTGCCCTCGGCCTGCGACGGGGCGATGTCCTGACCGGCGCGGCCCGCCCGCGTCCGGGCGGCGGCCGCCCGACGCCGGCCCGCATCGACACGATCAACGGCATCAGCGTCGACGAGGCCGGCCCCCGGCCCGCGTTCCATGAGCTGACGCCCCTGTACCCGCAGGAACAACTGCGTCTGGAGACCGGACCGCGGCAGCTGACCGGCCGCGTCATCGACCTGGTCGCCCCGATCGGCAAGGGTCAGCGCGGCCTGATCGTCGCACCGCCCAAGGCGGGCAAGACGCTCGTCCTGCAGACGATCGCGCAGGCGATCGCCCGCAACCACCCCGAGGCGCACCTGATGGTCGTCCTGGTCGACGAGCGCCCGGAGGAGGTCACCGACATGCGCCGCTCCGTGAAGGGCGAGGTCATCGCCTCCACCTTCGACCGGCCCGCCCGTGAGCACACCGCCCTCACCGACCTCGCCGTCGAACGCGCCAAGCGTCTCGTCGAACTCGGCCACGACGTCGTCGTCCTGCTCGACTCCCTCACCCGCCTCGCCCGCGCCCACAACGCCACCGCCCCCGCGCACGGTCGAACCCTCTCGGGAGGCCTCGACGCCGCGGCGCTCCAGGCCCCGAAGCGGCTCTTCGGCGCGGCTCGCAACATCGAGAACGGCGGCTCACTGACCATCCTGGCCACCGCCCTCGTCGACACCGGCTCCCGGATGGACGACCTGATCTTCGAGGAGTTCAAGAGCACCGGCAACATGGAGCTGCGCCTCGACCGGCGCCTCGCCGACCAGCGCGTCTTCCCGGCCGTCGACGTCAGGGCCTCCGGCACGCGCCGGGACGAACTCCTCCTCGGCCCCGCCCGCACCCCCGCATCCTGGGCCCTGCGCCGGGCCCTCGCCGGCCGCGACACCCAGCAGGCCGCAGAGCTGCTCCTGGATCGGCTGAAGCGCACCGGCGCCAACGCCGAACTCCTGCGCCAGGTGGCCACCAACTTCCCCTCCCACGCTTCCTGAACCCCGAGCGCTCCCTCCGCGAGTCCCAGCCGAACGTCCGCGTGTCCAGGGGGCCCAGGACGGCAGCACAACCGGCGGGACCGACCGCAGCCCGCCGCCGGGGACGAACCCGGCCCCGGACCGCCGTGATGACCCCCCCTACCGAACCTTGAGATCCTCCCTCGACCCCGCTGGGGCGCCTGGCTGTTCGACGGGGCTCGGACACCGTCGTCGCCGACCCGAACGGCCGACGCTGTCACCCTTTCGTCCGGAGGAACTCCACCCATCGTGCCCAGCACGCAGCCGCGACGCCGCGCGGTCGGCGCCCGCCCGGTCCTGGCGGCGGACGCCTCACCGTGGCTTCGAGCGGCTCGCCGTGACCGCACCGCAGGGTTCCCCTTCGGCGTTGCCACGACGACTGCTTCGACCTCGTCCACCGCGATCGTGGGCGGCCGGCCCGGCCGAGGCGTACGCGTCGCGGGCTGCGGTGAACTGCCGGGTGACGCTTCGGGGGTCCCCGGCGTGGGCGACTCGCACGTCCCTCGCCCTGGCCGCCACTCTCCTTCCGGTCGGTGGAGCCCGTGCCGACGGGCCGGTCCATGGGGGTGGGTGGACGGTCCCGGCCCGGGCGGTCAGTGCTCGGCTGTGTCCGGTCGGTTCCGTGGCGCGTCCAGTTGTGCCGTCAGCCGGGTCCGGCCCGAGCGTTCCAGCCAGGTGCCGAAGTCCATGAGGCCGGGGTGGGCCTCGCGCAGGGGCCGGGGGTCGGAGTCGTAGTACGTCGCGTTCGCCCAGGTGAAGACCTTCGCGGTTTCGGGGTGGTGCTCCCACAGGACCTCCAGGGGCACCTGGACGTGCGGGACGGGCCGGCCGGCCGCGGTGCTCAGTGCGGCGGCGATCTGCGGGGCGGTCAGCCGGTCGCCGGTGATCTCCATGGACCGGCCCAGGTAGACGTCCGGCTCGGCGAAGGCCAGTGCGGCGAGTGCGCCGATGTCGTCGACGGCGATCAGCTGCATGACGAGGTCGTCGTGCCAGGGCACGGTGAGAGTACCGCCGGGGAGGAACCTCGCGGGGCTGGTGAAGTCCTCCATGAAGCCGGCGGGGCGCAGGATCGTCGCGGGCAGCCGCAGGTCGTGGATGTGCCGCTCGATCCGCCACTTGTCGATGGGGCCCCAGCCGCGTTCGACGTAGAAGCGGTTCTGGCTCTGCATGCCGCCGACGGACGAGTACACCAGGTGCCGCACGCCCGCGGCCTTGGCGGCATCGGCGACGTTCATGCCCTGGGCCACCTCGTTGTCGTTGGCGGCCTGGACGCTGTAGACGCCGTGAACCCCGCGCATCGCCGCGTCGAGGCCGGCGCGGTCGTCGAGGTCGCCGCGGACCACCTCGGCGCCGGCGGCGGCGAGGGCGGCGGCGGCCGGGGTGGTCTCGTCGCGCACCAGCGCGCGGACCCGCCGGCCGGCGGAGAGGAGGTGGCGGGCGGTGGCGCCGCCCTGGTTCCCGGTGGATCCGGTGACGAGGATGATCTGCTCGTGGGCGTTCACGGTGGCTCCCTGACGAAACGTCAATATCTGCACTTGATGCAAGAATGCATTGAGTGCAGACTTGCAGTCAATGCCGTACCCTCCGGACATGGTCAAGCGAGAGCACGGCGCCCCGGTGCCTTCCCTGCGGGCGATGAAGCGGGCCCGCACCCGTCAGGCGCTGGTCGACGCGGCGGCGGAGATCTTCGACCGGAAGGGGTACGACGAGACGACCGTCGCGGAGATCGCGGCGGCGGCGGAGGTCAGTACCCGCACCTTCTTCGGCTACTTCGCGACCAAGGAGGACGTCCTCTTCCCCGACAGTGACGCGCGGGCGCGGAGCACGGTCGAGGCGATCGCCGAGCGGGATCCGGCCGAGGGGCCCGCCGACGTGCTGATCCGGGCGCTGGAGACCGTGGCCCGGACCGATGCCGACCTGGTCGGCCCGATGGCGGCCGTCCGGATGCGCCTGTTCCGCACCGTACCGGCGGTGCGCGGCAAGGCGCTTCAGGTCCAGATGGCCGCTCAGAAGGAGATCGCGTGCGCCCTGCAGGCCGCCTTCCCCGACGAGTTGGACCGCGTGCGCGCGGCGGCACTGACCGGGGCGCTGGTCGGCGCGGTGAACGGCGCGCTCGACGCGCTCATGGACGACGAGGACGCCGCCGCCACCCTCGACGTGGAGCGGCTCGGGGAACGGCTGCGGCAGGCGACGGAACTGGCGCTCGGGCCCTGGCGGAGCCGGGAGCCGTTGTCGTACCGGTCCCGGTGAGCGCGGGTTGCCGATCGCCGCGGGCGGGCCGATCCTGGCCGAGCAGACCGTCGAGGATGCCTTCCCGCGGCCGCGACCGAACGAAGCATCAGTAGCGGCTCGTCGGTGAAGCCGACTCCGGCATGGGCGGGCGTGCGGTTGATTCCGGGGCGTGGCCGTACCGGGCACGGGTCGGGTCGGGGCGGGTCTCGTTGGTCGCGGCACGAAGACGACTCGGGTCATCCTGGCCACCTTGGTGGCGCTGGGCGCCGGCGTGGCGGCGGCCATGAGGACGCGAGGTGAGCCGCGGCCGGCCGGCGGTGCTGACCGCAGGTGCTCGTCAGAAGAGGACACCAGGGGTGCGAGGAGCGTGTCCCTATCAAGGCCTTTCCGGCGGAGTGAGGCGGCTCCGGGAGGGGCGGGCCCCCGTTGCGGCGGGCTCCCGGAGGACTCTGGTGACGCACCCGCAGCACTCTGGTGGCACACCCCGAGGACGCCTCTGGCCTTCGGGCCCTGGCCGGCCGGCCGGGCGAACAGCGAGGGTGCTGATCTCCTGCCACAGGACTCCGTCCGCGGGTGCGCCCGGTTCGGAGCCCTGTCGCCTGGCGTCCACCACGTCGCGTCACGGAGCCGTGAGTTGCGCGTATTCGGCGGCGAGGGACTGCGCCATGGCCGACGCGGAGAACCGTGCGGCCACGCTCCTGCGGCCCTCGGCCGCGATCCGAGCGAGCTCGGAATCGGGAAGCTCGGCGAGGACGACCAGTCGCTTCGCGAGGGCCGTGGTGGACTCGGTGGGGAGCAGGAATCCGTTGGTCCCGTCGCGGATGTAGTGCGGTACGCCTCCTCGGTGGGGTCCGGCGGCGACAAGCCCGGAGTCCATCGCTTCGAGCAGGGCGAGGCCGAACTCTTCCTTGGCGCTGGGGCACACGTACAGGGCGCGGCCGGTTCTGCGGCCGCGGGCGAGTGCTCGTTCGAGGACTCTGACGTGGTGGTTGGGCAGAGCGGGCCAGAGGGCGATGTGCCGGCGTGCTTCCGGCCGGTCGCCGAGAAGCTTGGCGATCTTGGATCGCACCTCCGTTTCGACGGGTGTGGCGTCATCCGCCGATCCGCCGATCAGGAGCATCGTCGTCGAGTGGTGGAGGCCTGACGCGAGCCAGGCCTCCACCAGGCGGTCCTGCTGCTTGACGGGGTGCAGGCGGCCCACGCTGAGGAACAGCCGCATCCCGCGTGCCGCGGGGTCGATGCCGTCGGGGCGCTCGCCGCCCTGGAACATTCGGTCCAGGAGCGAGGTGGCGAGATCATCGTCGTCGGAGCGGGGGGTGAACGGGGGGATTCCCTCCGGCGGGGAGGCGATGCGCCGCCGGCCGCGCGCGGCGGCGAGTTGGGGGAAGTGGACGGCGAGGTCCGAGGAGCCGGTGCGGCCGGGGATGGTGACCAGGAGGTCGGAGCGGGCCACGAGGCGGTCGCCCACGAAGATCCGGTGGAGATCCAGGCGCAGCGCCGCTGCCGGTTCGCCCCGCGAGGCGCGAGGCACTCCCCGGTGCCGTTCCGCTACGGTGCGGTGCGGATCCGGAGTGGCGGTGAACACGAAGCGTGAGCCGTTGCGGCGCGCGGCGTCCGCCACGGCCAGTGAGCAGTCGTCGGCGAACCGTGCGTGCACCACGTCCGGTGTCGCACCGGGAAGGGCCAGCAGATGTGTCGCCCACCAGGCGATGGCGGGCCGCAGGGCGAGTGCGGTGGCGGGGTCGACGGGGTCGCTGCCGGGTACCGGAATCCTCAAGACCCAGTGTTCGGCGCCGAGTCGTGCGACCAGGGGTCGGCCCTGGCCGAGGCCGGGGGAGGTGGTGAGCACCACGGTGAGAACCCGTGAGACCGTGCTGGTCGCCGCGATGGCGTCACCCAGGCCGGCGACGAGGACGCTCATGCCGCCGCTGAGGCCTGCGCCGGGCTCGTCCAGCCGGCCGAGCATCATGGACTGTGCCAGCACGAGCCCCCGCGCGGGTCGCTCCGGCAGGGCGTGGACGGCGTGTCGGAAGTGGGCGCCGAGTGGCCCGCCGGGCTCGGCCCGTTCCCAGGCCGCGGACAGGAGAAGCCGCTCGTAGGGGTCTGCCGGGCGGATCGGGCGGGAGGGCAGCACCGCGGCGCCGCCGGGAACGCCGGACAGGTAGCGCAGGGCCGCGTGGCGCTGCGAGGAGTGGGCGCTGTGGGCGTGGGGTGCGCACTCGGCGGCGGTCAGCGGTCGCAGGCCGTGCGCCTCGGCGAGGTCGAGCAGGCACGCCGCCTCCGCGGCGTCGACGCTGGTCAGAAGCCGAATCCTGAGGGCGGAGCGTGCGTGCGCGCGGGGCCCCGCGGTGACGGTGTCCGCCCATGCTTCGGTGAGGCTGCTGCGCAGCATCGGTGTGCCCCGGGCCGCGGCCACCAGGGCGAGGGGAGGCCAGGGGGTGCCGGAGCGGACGGCCCTGCGCAGGTCGGCCGCCAGCAGGTCGTCCGGGGCGAGGGTGTGCGCGCCGTGGCGGTCGGCTCCCCGGCCGTATTCCGCTCTGGCCAGGAGCGACAGGAGGTCCTCACCCGTGGGGCCGGGCGTCGAGGGGTTCCACCAGTGGTGGCGCCACCGCGCGAGCACGTCCGTTCGGGCGGCTACCGCGTGGTGTTCCTGGGACAGAGCGAAGGTGTCGGGCGGCATCGGGGTGGGCCTTTCGTCGGCTGCGCTGCCACGAACGGTTTCGGAGCCGCGGCCCCGACCGGATGGGGGCAGGGAGGGTGGGTTTCCGAGCCGGGGAGCGGGGGCATGCGTGGCATCATCGAAAGGACGGCCGCCCCCGGTTGCCGGCCGCGCCCCGGAACGTGTCAGCAGCGGAGGATCTCCGTGCCTCGTGTCGTTGTCATCAGCCCGCCGTTCCGCTCGCACGCCACACCCCTGAGCGTCCTGGGCGCGGCCCTGCGCGACGCGGGAGCCGATGTCACGCTGGCCTGCGCGCCGGCCTTCACCGACCTGGCCGAGCGGCACGGCCTGGAGTTCGCCCCGTTGACCGTCACTCGCAACGCCAACCACGGCATCGCGCAGCGCACGGCCCAGGCCGACGGCGAGGCCGAACGCCTGCGGGAGTTCCTGGAGGCCACCCGCGAGGGCGCCGTCGCGACCCTGCTCACCCAGGCCCGTCACCGCCGGGCCGACATGCTCACCGACCCGGACCGGATCCTGGCGCAGGTCCGCGCCCTCGACGCGAGCACCCGCCCCGACTGGTACCTGGTGGACCAGCTCAGCTACCCGGTGACACTGGCCATGCACTGCCTGCGCCTGCCCTACGCCACGTTCTGCCCGGGCCATCCCAGCTACATCCCGGCCGGCCCGGACGCGTTCTTCGGCCTGCCCTACGCCTGGCCCGACACGCTCCGGCCCCACCCCCACGCCCTCGCCCGGCTGCGCACCGCGACGGCGGTGAACGACCGGGCGTTCACGGAGGTGTTCCGGGATGTCGCCGGGCGGCAGGCGTCCGAAGTGCCCCTTCCGGAGCGGGCCTTCGCCCTGTGCTCACCGCATGCCGTGGTGTTCAACTACCCCGAGCTGCCCTGGCTCCCGGCCGCGCCTGCCGGCCCTGCGGCGATCTACGCCGGGCACTGCACGCTCCGGTCCGGCGCGCCGGGGCTGGACGAGTTCTGGCGGGCGACGGTGGCCCGCCTGACCTCGGGCGGGCGCCCGCTGGTGCTGATCGCTTTCGGCACGTTCCTCTCGGCCCGCCACGACGTCCTGCGCACGGTGACCGAAGCGGTGCTTGAGCGCACGCGGGCGTCGGTGGTCGTTGCTGCGGGTGATCGCGTCGAGGACCTCGTGCGCGATCCGCGGCTCGCGGCGGTGCCGTCCGATCGCCTGTGCGTCGCGGAGGCCGTTCCTCAGCGGGAACTCCTCGCTCGCGCCGCCGCGATGGTGCATCACGGTGGCAACAACTCGTTCACCGAATGCCTGACGGCGGGTGTGCCGATGCTCGTCCTGCCGTTCTCCAGCGACCAGTTCGCGATCGCCCACGACCTGGAGCGGGCCGGGCTGGGCGTCTGCCTGGACCCCAACACCCTCGAAGTCGAGAGCGTGGGTGCCGCGGTCGGGGGCCTGCTGGCGGGCGCGACGGGCGTGCACGAGGCCAGGCGCGCCGAGGTCCTCGCCGCGGGCCCGCACTTCGCCGCCGAGCGGCTGACGCGCGTGATGTCGGGCGCCCCGCGCGCGGGTGCCGCGGCGCGGTGACGTTCCCCCGCGGCCGCGGGGCGGGCCCGGGTGCTGCCCCGTGCCGTCTCCGTAGTCCCGCGCCCGGGCTGTGCCTCCCTCCGGGACCGACCCCGGATCGCGGACCGGATCTCGGGCCGGATCGCGGCCCGCGGCCGTGGTGCGAGCACAGGCGGTGCGCAAGCGATGCGAGTTCGGTTCGGTGCGTGGCTGCGTGCACGCCGGTTCCTGGGGCCCTGCCAGGGAGTGGAGAGAGTGATTGCCATGCTGATCGTCCGCAAGCTTCACGAGGCCGGCGTCACCAGCGAGCACGCCTACACGGCGGCATTCGGTTCTGTGGGTCTGTCGTTCCTGAGCTGGATCGTGTCGATGAAGGCGGAGCACGCCGGGGTCGAACGGGCCGACCGCTGGGGCATCTTCGTCGGTGAGTGGGCGCCGACGTTCTTCGGTCTGGGCCTTGCCCTCGCCCAGTACGAGAATGCCTCGGAGGAGGCGGGTGACCACCGCGGTGCGTGGTCCGACCGCCGGGCGGGAGCCGAGGCGAGCTGAGCGCCGGCCCCGACCGGGCCCGGTGCGCTGCGCGCCGGGCCCGGCGCTCGCGTCGGAGCTGATTACGTGGCCGGGGAGGTCCGCAGCACACGACTGATCCACGCCCGTGACCCCGACGGTGTGCTGTTCGGCTCGGGCAGCCCGGCCCGACCGACCCGGAGAACCGGTGAGACTGTTCACCTGGCTGCTCGACTCCGGCATCCCGCACCGACGGTCGCGCCCTCACCGACGACGTGACCTAAGCCCGGCTCACCGTGGTCTCCGGTGGGCAGATCACCAGTGACCACATCCCCGCCGCACACCGACCTGCTCCCCGGTCCCCCCACCTCGGCCACTTCCACCCCGTCTCCCGGCGGGTTGGGCACGGTTCCGGCGATCGGGATGCCGGGTCCGCGCAGGCAGCGGCTTCCCTGTCAAGTACTTGTGTTCAGGGGTAGCTGATTCAGGTGTAAGACAGGGCGCGCGGCGATGAAGAGCGACTGTGACCTGATGTAGTTGCTTCGCTACATTCCGTCGAACCTGGGAGAGTCATGGTCTACTCAAAGCCACAGGAGTTCGGTGCGTTGACGCTCGTCTTCAGTGTCCGGGAGGCCTTGCCGCCGGACGGCTATTACGCCTTGTCGGGCGGCATCCCTGACCCAGACTTCACCGGGCTCCCGATGACTTGGGTGAAGGAGACCGAGAACGGTTCGGGAGTGCTCACAGCGCCTACGGACTGGAAGAAGGTGGAAGGTGGGCTCGTACCGGTAAGCCCGTCCGGGTACCGGGTCCTCAGTGACTGCTATGCAGACGGGACAGTGATCGCTGGCGTCGGCTTTCCGACGCCTGTGAGCCACGAGTACCTGATGTGTGTGAAGGAGACCGTCGACGGTCACGACTACACGGCGCTCGGGATCGAGGGTGAGAAGCAAGGCCTGTACTCCGAGACAAAACGCCCTGTCACCATCCCCGACGGTTCGGGGATCCTGATGATCCCGGGCGCGTCATTGTGGTTTGACGGTGGCCATGATGGGCGGGGCAACGGGAACGTCTACGTCCTGAACCTGCCGTTCCAGACCTGGAAGGGTCCGCAGCTGGACGTCCCGATCCTGCGCGACTACGTCGACGTTCCAAGGACCGTCAACGAGGTCATCGACCGGAAGGTCACCGTGCCCTGCACGGCGTTGACCGACAAGGGCAAGTCCCCGGAGTGGACCGTGGAGAACTCGCCCGTCTACACGCTGCAGCGCAAGCGCTCCTACACGCTGGTCGAAGCGCTCAACCTGAAGGACTCCTCCAGCCCCGGAGAGATCTCGCAGGAGGTGGAGGTCGGGGTCGAGTCGACCAAGTCGTCCAGCTTCTCGGAGAAGACCGGCTTCAAGGTGGGATTCGAGGTGGGAGCCGAGTTCGAGGGACTCGGGGCGAAGGTCACCGGTGAGGCGTCCTACGAGTTGGGCTACGAGGAGAGCCACTCCGTCAGCGTCATGCAGAACACGACCAAGGGCGTCAAGGCCGATGCCGCCGCCCGGCACACCACAGCTCTGTACGTGGAGAACCACGCCCTCTTCGCGCTGCGCGTGGACGGCAGCGCGGTCTCGGACGCGGACGACCTGGACTTCTACGCCGGTGGCAGCTACGTGGCCGTCCAGTATCCGCCGCCCTCGCAGGGCGAGGTGCCGCCGCGCGTCACCGTGGCCTCCGCCGGCACCTGATACGGCACCACATCGAGAGGCTGCGGATCGGCCTGTGCGCGCTGGGGCGGTCTCCTGTGCGATGTACCGCCCCAGCGCGGGGCCGGGGGGCTGGGAGGCTCGTCGGCCCGCTTCTGAAGAGCCCCGGCGTCGGACCTGACCCGGCCTGTCGCCGGAGGCCGTGCCTGGGACCGGCCGGAGGAGTCAGGGCTTCGGGAAGCGCACGACGTTGTCGGGCAGCCGCACCTGCCCCTCGGCTTTGCGCAACCGGTCGGCCAGCACGGCGCCCGCGAGGGCGAGGTGGGTGGTCCGGTCCTTCAGGGCGGTGTTCTCCTCCGTCAGGCAGGAGACCCGTTCCGGGGAGGGCGGGGAAGGACGGGACGACGACGGAGTCGGCCGGGATGTAGTTCACGTCACCGGGGAAGAGGATCTGCGCGGCGTGCGCGGCGTGCGCGGTGCCGGCGGTCAGGGCGAGCAGCGGGGCCAGTACGGCCGCCGCGGCCAGCGCGGAGGCCGGTCGGCGAAGACTCATGGGAGGACGGCTCCTTCGGGAGGCGGAATCGCCGGCGCCCGGCACCCGATCGGTGAGCGACGCCGTGGACCGAATCCTCCCGGTCCCGGCCGGTGCGGTGACATCCCAGGCTTCTGGATGGCTCTCCGTCCGGCGGTGGCGAAGGGAGGCCGCCCGGCCCGGCGACACCCGGCCGGGCGGCGGGGCTCACCGGTTCAGGCCTTGACGAGCTTGAAGGTGGTGTAGGCGTGGCCGCTGTAGATCTCGGTGGCCGGGCCCAGCCAGGCCTTCCCGGAGGTCTTGTGGGCGACGGTGCGGCGGGACTGGTCCTCCAGCTTGAAGCCGTCGTCGCCGGGGACGATCTTCCAGGTCGTGGCGCAGCCGTCGGCCTTGCCGAGCTTGATGCCCTTGTCGACGGAGCACCAGGTGTCGTAGCCGGGCCAGTTGGAGCTGGTGGAGCGGATCGTGTAGCCCGCGTCCTTGGCGTCGAGGACGACGGCGGTGCCGTTGCTGTTCTCGCTGTTCGTCAGTAGGGCCCAGTCGTTGTTGGTGTCCACCTCGAAGGTGACGCCGCGGTTCCCGTGGTTGGTGGCGAGCATGTAGTAGGACTGCCCGCTCTCGATGGCCTCCTCCGGCGGCGCGGCGTGCCCGGCGGGGGCGCTGATGCCGAGCAACGCCGCGGCGGCGAGCGCGGCTACCCAGGATGGGCGGGAGGAACGGGGGGAGTGGTGGGGGGTGGTCCGCATGACTCGACTCCAAAAGATCGTGTGCATCGCAATTCGATGCCGAGGAGAAGAGTCGCAGGCGCTCGGGCCCGGGGGTGCGGTCCGGACCGGGGTTCACTCGATGAGGGGAAGGATGTTTCGGCGCTGTTCCACCGCCCCGGGCCGGGGCGGTGGAACAGCGGCGGGCGGCGCTAGACGAACCGCACCTGCGGCGGGTTGCCGGTGGAGATCGACACCCGCCCCTGCTGGAACTGGACGTCGCAGCCGCTGGTCAGGAAGCCGTTCTCCTTGGTGGCCGAGAAGCTGCCGGTCTGGAAGGAGACGGTCAGGCCGCGCTCCATGCCGACCCACTTCTTGAACTCGGCGATCGCGGAGAAGACGATCCGGTCCGGCAGGGTGACGAAGATCCGCTCACCGTCGTGGCTCAGCTTCATTCCGCCGCCGACCGAGAGCATCCCCCGCACCCGCGCCTCGCCGGAGACCCGGGCCTCGACCGTGTGCAGTTCGTTCAGGCTCGCCGTGCCGGCCGTGACGGTGCCGAGGTCGTGGCCACCGTCGCGCAGGACGCGCAGGCCCTCGGCGGGGAACTCGATCCAGCCGTCCGAGGTGGAACGGCCCTGCACCCACTTGGTGTTGACGCCGTTCAGGTCCGCCTTGTCGGCGGCGACGACACCCCAGTCCTGGCCGCCGTCCTTGTGGACGTCGATGCCGTTCTGCGGGAAGCCGATCCAGCCGTGTCCGCCGTCGCGGTCGCCGACCCAGGTGGTGTTCAGGCCGTTGAGCCGCGCCTTGTCGGCGATGACGGTGCCGAGGTCGTGGCCGCCGTCGCGCAGGACGCGCAGGCCCTCGGCGGGGAACTCGATCCAGCCGTCCGAAGTACCGCGCCCCTGCACCCACTTGGTGTTGACGCCCTCCACGTCGGCCTTGTCGGCGTGGACGGTGCCCCACTCCTGGCCGCCGCCCTTGCGGATGGCGATGCCGTCCTGGGGGAAGCCGATCCAGCCCTTCCCGGCGTCTCGGTCACCCACCCATGTGGTGTTCAGGCCGTTGACGTCCACCTTGTCGGCGGTGAGGGCGCCCAGGTCCTGGTTGCCGTCCTTGTGGAGGGTGGCGCCGGGCTGGGTGAACTCGATCCATCCGCTGCCGCCGTTGCGGCTGCCGGCCCAGGTGGTGTTGACGCCCTCCACATCGGCGAGGGCGGCCGTGAGCACGCCCAGGTCGCTGTTCGACCCGTGGTAGACGTTGAGGCCGCGGTCGGGGAAGGTGATCCAGCCGGCGCTGTCGGTGCGGCCCTGCACCAGCCGGGTGGTGACGTTGTCCACGTCGGCCTTGTCGGCGGTGATCCGGCCCAGGTCTCCGGCCGGGTCGCGGACCTCCGCTCCGTCCGCGCCGAGGACCAGCCGGCCCTTGTTCGCGATGCCCTCCACCCACGGGCTGCGGGTCCCGCTCGCGAACTCGGGAATCACCGCGTGCACGGTGGTGGTGAGGAAGTACCCGCGCTGCTGGCCGCCGCCGGCCGCCTTGGCGACCAGGGTGTAGGTGGTGCCGCGCTTCGGGGCGGTCGTGGTCCAGGAGTACTCCTGGTGGGCCGGGGCGGCCCCCGCCACCGCCGGTTCGCGGCGGACCTCGGCGCCCGTCTGGTCGAGGATCACGTAGTCCAGGCCGTTGGGGCCGTCCCAGCGGAGCACGAGCTGCTCGCCCGCGTCGGTGTCCAGCTGGGACTTGTCCGGGCGGAAGTTGCGCGGGACCCGCGGGGTCTGCTTCGCCAGCCCGAGGTGGGTGGTGTAGTGGTCCTGGCGCATGGCGATGTTGGCGTCCCCGCCGCCGGCCCGCTCGCGGATCTCCAGCAGACTCAGACCCGCGCCCTCGGCGACCGGGATGTTCTCCAGCTTCAGCACCAGCGCCCCGTGGGCGTCCAGGAGCGCGAACTGCCGGGTGGGTGGCTGCGCCTGGGAGAGTCGGGCCCGGAAGCAGTCGTTGGCGGCGTCCCAGGCGAACTCCAACGGGTCGTCCCAGGGGCTGGAGTACGTCCGCTCGATGGTGGCGGTGACCGCCGCGGGGGTGTCGGTCAGGTTGGAGGACTGGGCGAGCAGCGGCAGGGCCACGTCGATGTAGTCCCACTCCACCTGGGCCTGGTGGGTGTTGGAGACGATCAGGTACACCGTCCCCACGGAGGGCTCGTTCGGGAGCGAGGCTTGGAGCGATGTCGGATCCGCGACGATCTCGTAGTGCAGCAAGGACGGCACAGTACGGACTCCCTGGCTCGGCGTTTCACACGGTGCGCACGCGTACGCGAGTGCGTCCGCGTGCGCGGCTTGGCGGCGGAACGGGTGCCTACGGACCTGTCGACCGTAGGCACCGCTTCGCCGTCGGAGTGCCGCGATTGCCGGGAGCTGGCCCGAACCGACTGCCCTCTGGCCGGAACGGATGCGTGAACTCCGTTAACAGAAAAGTGAGTTGATATTGATGGGAAGCCGGTGCCGCAGGTGCTCAGGGGGGCAGCGGCTTGGCCGGCACCAGTTCGCGGGAGACGCCGTCCGGGAGCAGGTCGCCCGGCTCGCCGGTGGCGGTGAAGCCGGCGCGCTCGTAGTGGACAGTCAGTTCGGTGGGGTGATGGGTGCGCCGGTACCGGGGAGAGGCCCGCCAGGGGTGTGGGCGAGGGCCTCGTCGAGGTCGACGTCGAGGTCGACGTGGTGCGGACTCCGAGGAGGACGGGGCGGTCGACCGTTCATCGCATCCTGGTCCGCAACGGCCTGGTCGACCAGCAGGTCCAGATCCGTCGCCGCGTCTACAAGCGGTGGCAGTGCGACGTGACCGATGTGGGCGTTCGCATGAGCTCGGTCGCGACGACCGTCACCAGATGGCCGTTCTCGTTGTCACTACCTCGCACTGTCCGGCCTTCCTGTCACCGGGCCCCTCCGGTGTGGTCGGGCGTTCAGGGCGCCGGGCTCGCCGGGCTGAGCCCGGCGAGCCCGGCGGTGTCCTTGATGCGGATCGGACGGTCCGGCTGCGGAGGGCGGCGGCCCCGTCCTGGGAGTAGTCGGCGCGTGTGAGCCACATGCCGGAGCCGGGATCGGCGGCCGCCATGGCTCCGGATCAGGCCAAGTGTCGGCGGTCGGCAGGGGCGACCACGTCGAGCTTGGGCGAGCGGAGCTCATGGTGCTGGTCTTTCGATGGAGGGGGCGGTGCCACGGACCGGCGCTGACGGGTCGGCGGTCGTGGAACGTTCCGGGGGCGGAGTCTGGCAGGTGGCCCGGACGGTCTCGCGGTCGCGTGGGTGCGTCAGGGTGTGAGGACGATCTTGCCGGTGACGGTGCCGGATTCGGCCAGGCGCAGTGCCTCGGCGGCCTGGGTGAGCGGCAGGGTCGCGGCTATCCGGGCGGTGACGTCGCCACGGCGCACAGCGGCGAAGACCTCGGTGAGGTCGGCCCGCAGCCGGGCACGGAAGCGGTCTGTGCTCAGAGCCCGGCCGGCCCAGATGTTGTAGAAGTAGGCGCGGCGCCGGTTGGGCAGGGTGTTCCACAGCCAGACGCGGGCGAGGATCTTCAGGACGGGCCACTGCTTGGAGCCGGTGTCGTCACGGGTGGAAGCGCTTCCGTAGGCGACGAGGGTTCCGCCGGGAGCGAGCAGGTGCCAGGAGTCGGTGACGCTTCGGCCGCCGAGGTGGTCGAAGACGGCGTCCACGCCGCCGGGCGCCAGTTCCCGGACCCGGGCGGGCACGGCGCCGGCGCGGTAGTCGATCGGGACGACGCCCAACTCCCGTAGGGCGTCGTGGTGTCGGGCGGAGGCGGTGCCGATCACGTGCACGCCTGCCGCTTGGGCGAGTTGGACCAGGACGGAACCCACGCCGCCGCTTGCGCCGTGTACCAGGACGGTCTGCCCGGCGCGTACCCGGGCCTTGCGGTGCAGCATCTGCCAGGCGGTGATCCCGTTGACCACCGCGGTCTCGGCCTCCGCTGCCGTGAGGCCGTCCGGGACCTGGACCGCGTCCCTGGCGTCGATCACCACGTGGCTGGCCCACCCGCCCACCTTGACCAGCGCGGCCACCCGCCGGCCGGTCAGGGCCGGGTCCACGCCCTGGCCGGTCGTCAGAACCTGGCCCACCAAGTCGTATCCGGGCACGAACGGGAACGGCGGCTGGTCGTAGTACCGCCCACGGCGCATCTGCTGCTCGGCGAACGACACGCCGGTCGCCTCCATGGCGATCACGACCTGCCCCGGGCCGGCCACCGGGACGGCCCCCTGGCGGATCCGCAGGCCCTCCGGAGCCACGACGCCCGGCAGGACGACCTCGACGAGGTGTGCGCTTCCCATGATCCTCACGACCTTCTCGATAGATGCTTTCGCGTTCGTTATAAGTTGTAACGCATCCGTCGGATGAGAGTCAAGAGCGATAGTGATAGCCTCTAACCAACTGATGGTCCGCGACCGGTGGGAGCGACGAAGTGGACACCAGAACGCCGCGGGAGCGGTACCGCGCCCAGGTGCGGGAAGAGATCAAACAGCACGCCTGGACGCAGATCGCCGCCGCCGGGGCCTCCGCCCTGTCCCTCAACGCCATCGCCAAACAGATGGGCATGAGCGGACCGGCCCTCTACCGGTACTTCGCCAACCGCGACGAGCTGATCAGCGAACTCGTCAAGGACGCCTACCGCAGCCTGGCCGACGCCTTCCACGGGGCCGCCGGGGCCGGCGCCGACCTCGGCGGCCTTGCCCAGACCCTGCGCCGGTGGGCCCTGGCCGACCCCCAGCGGTACTTTCTCATCTACGGCACCCCCGTGCCCGGCTACCACGCCCCCGAGGACACCACGCGGATCGCCTCCGAGATCATGGCGATCATCCTCGACACCTGCGCCGCCGAGCGATCACCCGGCACGCCGTCCTCCCCACTCGACCCGCACCTGGCCGAGCACCGGGCCTGGGCCGGGGAACACCCGGCCCCGGCGTCGGCACTCCGCCGCGCCCTCGCTTTCTGGACCCGCCTGCACGGCGTACTCTCCCTCGAACTCGCGGGCCAATTCACCGGAATGGACTTCGACCCCGCCCAGCTCTACACCGCCGAAACAGAAGCTCTCGCGGGCGGTTGACCGTACGGGTCGACCGTCACCGAGGAGGTCGCGGAAGCAGCCGGATCGCCGGAACAAGTCCCACGAGCACCGGTCGGGTCGGCTCGGCCACTTCGAAGATCTTCACCGGCGCGGGCCACGGGTGCGTGATCCGGGGCGCGCCCAACGCACAGGGCACCCGCCGGGTCGTCGGGTGATGTCGAGCGGGCATCGCGCGAGCCGATGACCCCGCCCGGGACGTATCGGAGCGTGACTCGTCGGTCGGTGGTCGGTAGTGGGAAACCGCTCCGACAGTCCGCACCACATGGGGGATTCCATGGCTCGGGCCTGCCCACCGAGGTCTCCTGCCCACCGAGGTGTCCTGCCGGCAGGGGGCGGCTCCGGCGGGGGCGAGGGCGTGCGGGGGGCGGCTCCGTGCCCCTGTGCGCCGCACGGGACTGGGGCGGATGTGCGCGGCGGCGTGGGCGCCTGGGTATCGGGAAGTCGGTACCGGGTGGTCAGGGGAGGGCCCATGAGTGAGCAGGAAGCACCGCCGATCTCGATCTTCTACCGCCGTGACGGGCTCGACCCGGGCCCGGCGCTGGGCAAGGCCCAGCGCGAGGACCCGGTGCGGCGGGTGAGGGACTTCTGGCTGCACCGCGTCGGTGAGTACTGGCTCGTCACTCGGCACGCCGACGTGCGGCGGGTGCTGGCCGACCAGGAGGCCTTCGCGATGTACGACGCGGAGCGCGCACCGGTCCTGCCGAACGAGCTCCTCAACATGGACCCGCCGGAGCACACCCGGCTGCGCCGCGTCCTGACTCCGGATTTCACCGGGAAGCGGATCCGCGCACTTGAGCCGATGATCCGCGCCCGGGTCGGCGAGCTGATCGACGGCATGCGGGCGCGCGGTCCCGCGGCGGACCTGATGGCGGACTTCGCCCTGCCGCTGCCGCTCGGGGTGATCTGCGCGCTGCTCGGCGTTCCCGATCCCGATCAGGAGGAGTTCCACCACTGGTCCCGGACCACGCTGGATCTCGGGCTGCCCATGGAGGAACGGCTCGCGGCCGGCCGGGAGTCGCACGCCTACACGGCCTCGCTGGTGGCCGAGAAGCGGCGCAGCCCGGACGACGGGATGATCGGCATGCTCGTCCGGGAGCACGGTGACGCGGTGTCGGACGCGGAGCTGGTCGGTGTCTGCGAGCTGTTGCTGCTGGCCGGGCACGTCACGGTGTCCAACACGATCGGCCTGGGCGTGCTCGCCCTGCTGGCGCACCCGGAACAGGCCGGCCGGTTGCGCGACGCCGACGACGCGGATCCGGTGATCGACGCCGCCGTGGAGGAGTTGCTGCGGTACTTGTCCGTGTCCAGCACCGCGCTGGCCCGGACCGCGCGGTACGACACCGAGATCGGCGGGGTGCCGATCAGGGCCGGTGACCAGGTCGTCTGCCAACTGCCGGTGGCCAACCGCGACCCGGAGCTCGGCGCCGGGATGGACCGCCTGGACATCGGGCGCGAACCCGTGTCGCACCTGGCGTTCGGGCACGGACCGCACCACTGCCTCGGCGCGCCGCTCGCCCGCGCCGAGCTTCGGATCGCGCTGCCCACGCTACTGCGGAGGCTGCCCGGTCTCGCGCTCGCGTGTCCCGTGGAGGAGGTGTCCTACCGGGTGAACAACGAGGTCTACGGTCTCCACGCACTACCGGTCACCTGGTGACCGGCGACGTTGATCGGCTCCTTCAGTCGGTCCGGCCCGGGGCTGTCGGCGCTGCGTTCCCTGTCGGGCGGATCGGAGATCGGTCTCACCGACCGGAACGCTGTCCAGTGAGACGACCGGCACCGGCTTGTTCGTCAGGGCCGCGAGCCGTCACCCGTGTCCGGACAGCCGTGGACCGCACCGTTCTCACCCGCACCGTTCTCACCCGCACCGATCTCTAACCGCTGGTTGTTCCCGGTGGTCCCGAAGTGTCACCTCGCCCGCAGGGGTGGTGTCCGGGCAGGAGGGCTCGCAGTCAACGATCCGGAGACGTCGCTCGCCACCCTGGCGACCCTGCTCGGCCTCGCCGACCTGGTCGTCGTCGCGCCGTCCTGCTCCCTGCCGCATGTGCGATCGACGCCGCCCTGCTCGCCCGCGCACTGCGCGAGGGCACCGGTGCGATCACCGCCGACCTCGCCGCCAACCGCGCCGGGCCGTCAACCAGGCGTCGCCGGCCCCGTCCGGCAGCCGGGTTGTGGTCAACAGGTCGCCTACGCCGGTCACCCGGCGGCCGGCTCGATGGGCTGACCGGAGGCGCGTCGCGAGGGAACGCGGGACGGCCGACACGCTGTCCCGTCCGCGGGTCCGTACGCACCTCCGGAGTCGTGCGGACCGCAACCGGCGGGTGTACCAAGGGCTCTCCGAGCGGCAGCCGTACCTGGAGAACGCCGGGGACCAGATCTCCCGGTACGCCCACGGCGTCAGCGCCAACCCCGACACCCCGTCGGTCAACGTCACCCGGGTCGATACCTTCTACTCCTCCTACTCCTCCTACTCCTTCGGCGATGTGCGGCGCTGGACGGCGCTGGACGGCGATGCCGATCGACGTCACCAGCCAGGTCAGCTCCACCGGTGACCGCACCACGCCGAACTCCGACCCGACGGTGCGGCTGACCCCGCGGGCTCGACGAGTCGGGCCGGCGGAGGGCGGCCGTCCCTCCGCTCGTTCCCGACAGGACGTTCGGACTTCGCTGTTCCGCCGCCTCCACTACAGTCGGGCCACTGATCTCGCACCGGAGGGGCTGCTTGGGATGGACATGGCTGGCAGGCGTGAGGATCACGGTGGGACCACGTTCGCCGCGGAACTGCGGCGGCTGCGACAACGGGAGAGGCTGACGCTGGAGGCGCTGGCGGAGTCCTCCGGAGTCAGCGTGCGAGCGATCGGCGGGCTGGAGCGGGGGCACAGCCTGGGGCCGCAGCGCAGGACGGTCACGGCGCTGGCCGACGGGCTTCGGCTGGGTGAGGCGGACCGGGTCCGCCTGGAGCAGCTCGCCGAGGCTGGGCGGCCGCGGCCGGTGACGGCACCGGCCGGCTGGTGCGTTCCGCCCCGGGAGGTCCCGGACTTCGCGGGGCGGGAGGTCGAGCTGGCCCGGCTCGCCTCGCTGCCGGCGGTGGGCACGGGGGCGCCGGTCGCGGTGCTGTCCGGCCCGGGCGGCATCGGCAAGACCACCCTCGCGGTGCGGGCCGCGCGGTTGATCGCCGACTCGCGCGGCCTCGACGTGTTCTACGTCAACCTGCGCGGGTTGGATTCCGAACCGTTGGACGCGCACGCGGCGCTGTTCCGCCTGCTCAAGGCGCTGGGAGCTGCGGACCGGGACGTCCAGGACGACATCGACGGCCGCGCCGGGCAGTTCCGCACGCTGTTCGAGCGGCATCCCGCCGTCCTGGTCCTGGACAACGCCCGGGACGAGGCGCAGGTGCGTCCGTTGCTTCCCGGCGAGGGGTCGGGGTCGGTGCTGGTGACCAGCCGCCGATTGCTGACCGGGCTGGAGGGCGTCCACCGGCTGCCGGTGCCGACGCTGGAGGCCGCGGAGGGGCGGCTGCTGCTGGCGTCGATCATCGGCGATGTCGACGGCCCGCGCGGCGAGGGGCTCGACGAACTGGCCGCGGTGTGCGGCGGGCTGCCGCTGGCGCTGCGCATCGTCGGGAACCGGCTGGCCACCCGACCGGCCTGGACCGCGGGGGAGTTGGCGCACAGGCTGGCCGACTCCGGCAGGCGGCTGGAGCAGATCCGGGCCGGCGACCTGCGGATCACGGCGGCGTTCCGGATGTCGTACGACCAGCTGAGCATGGCGGCCCGGTGTCTGTGCCGACGGCTGTCGTCGGTCCCGGGCCCGGACTTCGACGTGGCACTCGCCACGGTGGTCGGCGGGGCACCGTCGCCGCGGGCCGCGGACCTGCTGGACACCGAGGACGTGCTGGAGGAGTTGCACGAGCTGGGGCTGCTGTCCCAGTCCGACGACGGCCGTTACGGCTTCCACGACCTGATCCGGCTGTTCGCCGCCGAGCGCCTCGCGGCGGAGGAGCGGCCGGCCGAGCGCGCGGCCCTGACGCGGACGACGGTCGAATGGCTGCTGGAGGTGACGGCCGCCGCCGGTCTGTGGTTCGACCCCGATCACGGGGCCGCGCCGGCGCACTGGCGGCATCCGGTGGACCTGTCCTCCTCGGAGGCGGCCGAAGCCTGGCTGCGGACCGAGTCCGACAACTGGTTCGGCGCGGTCCGGGTCGCCGCCGCGGAGGGCTGGGACCGCCTCGTCGTCGGGACCGCGGACGCGGTGCACTGGTTCGCCAACCAGTGGATGCTCTGGGCCCACTGGCAGGAGCTGTTCACGCTGTCCGCCGCCGCGGCGCGGCCTCTGGGCGATCCGGTCGCGCAGGCGACCCAGCTGTACAACCTGTCCTGGGCGACGGCCCAGAACGGCGACACCGAGCAGGCCTTGGCGTCCGCGCTGGAGGCGGCGCGGATCGCCGAGCGGGCCGGCGCGGCACGCCAGCGGGCCTGGGCCCTGCACTTCGCGGCGCGGGCGATGATGTCCACCGATCCTGCGGCGTCGCTGCCCTACTCCGAGCAGTCGGAGCAGCTCTTCGCCCAGGTCGGCGACTGGACGGGCCGGACGACCGTCCTGATGTCGGTCGCCGTCACCCTGCTGGGCCTCGGTGAGCCCGGAGCGGCGATCGAGAAGCTCCGGGCGGGCATCGAGATCGCCCGCCGCCCGCCGGCGGGCGAGGCCTGGCAGACCGTCGCCGACGTCCTGCTGACCTCCGGTCACTTCTACCTGGCCACGGCGCACCAGGCAGACCAGCGGTACGACCTGGCCGAGTCGGCCTACCGGACCGCCGCCGAGAACGCCGGCCGTACCGGCATGACGCTCCATCAAGGCCGCGTCCAGCTGAAGCTGGCCCAGCTCCAGCGCCAGCAGGGCCGGCTCACCGAAGCCACCTCGACCCTGGAGGCGGCGCGGGAACGCTTCACCGCCGCGGACGCCACCACGGAGATCGCGGCGGCCGAGGAACTGCTGAAGGCATGGAGCGGCACCGACGGCGGCTGAGCGGTCTCACCCGCGCTGCTGCGCCTCCTGCTCCAGCGCGTCGCGGAGGGCGGCTCTGCTGGTGATCCCGAGTTTGGGAAACGCCTGGTAGAGGTGGGTGGAGACGGTGCGGG
The DNA here is from genome assembly GCF_042752535.1 of Kitasatospora sp. NPDC059327. Lineage (NCBI taxonomy): Bacteria > Bacillati > Actinomycetota > Actinomycetes > Kitasatosporales > Streptomycetaceae > Kitasatospora > Kitasatospora sp. NPDC059327. The sequence goes on from NZ_JBHYYB010000010.1 coordinate 145,179, forward strand.
GCGACAGGCAGAGCTTGACGCCGATCTGTTTGTTGGAGAGTCCCCGGGCGGCGAGGCGGGCGATCTCCCGCTGCTGGGGAGTCAGCAGGCCGCGGTCCCCGGCGCCGTGCGCCGCTTCGCCACAGGCCCGTAGTTCGGCCCGGGCGCGGGCGGCCCAGGGCGCGGCACCGAGCCAGTCGAAGGTCTCGGCCGCGGTGGTCAGGTGGTCCCGGGCCCGGGCAGGTGCCCTGGTACGGCGCAATCGTTCGCCGTAGTAGAGACGGATCCGCGCCTGCTCGAACGGCCAGCGCTCGGTGCCGTCGACCGCCAGCGCCTCCCGGTAGCAGGACTCGGCCTCGCCGTCGTTCTCGGTGGCCAGGCCGGCCGCCGCGAGCACCACCATCTCCAGCCGAGGCGAGACGCTGCGCAGGCCCGCGGCCCGGGCGGCGGCCACCAGGCTCAGGGCCTGCCCGCGCCGTCCGGTGCGCACCGCGGCCTCGGCGGCGTCCAGGAGGACCCAGAGGGCCTGCCCGACGAACGGGGCCAGTGTCCCCGGCGCGGAGATGACGCCCAAGTGCCGGTACGCCTGCTCGAATTCGCCCCGCGCCAGGGCGATCGTGGCGCGGACCTGTGCGGCGTACCGGCGTACGGCCTCGGCCCGCCGGGCACCGGCCCACTGGTCCATCCGGTCGGCAAGGAGGCGGGCCGCGTCGAACTCGCCGCAGACCGCGGAGACGCAGCCGAGGGTGAAGTTCGCCGTCCACGACCGCAAGGGGTGGTCGAACTCCTCGCACAGGTCCAGCGCCTCCCGGCACAGGCGGCGCGCCTGCGGCCACTGTCCGGCGAACCACGCCCGGCTGCTCAGCAGGGACAGGGCCTGGATCGCCGGGAGGATGTTGTCGCCCCCGCTGCCACCGGCCGCCGTTCGGCGCAGCGGCTCGTCGACCAGGTTCAGGCGGTCGCCGTACGCGCAGGCCGTGGCCACCTTCAGGATCCGGACTGGATCGCGCTCGCCGGTCAGCGCCGCGGCGGCGGAGTCGAGCCGCTCCCAGTCCGTGCGCCGGGCCCGCGCCGGGTCGCCGAAGACGGTCCGCATCAGGTGGAGGGTGTCCGGGGCCGGGTCGAGCCGGGCCGCCAACGCGTCGAACTCCGCCCACAGTTCGGGGCGCCCCCCGTACACGCAGACCATGAGCAGGGTCGCGAGCGCCTCCGGTACGGCCGCGTCGGGGTGTTGCGGCGGGTGTTGGGTCGACCGCCGTTGCTGGGCGATGGCCCCGCCGAGCAGCCGGAAGGCCGTGTCGACGTCGCCGTAGCTGTTGAGCAGGAACACCGCGGCGGCCATCGCCGCGGGCAGGGAGTCGGCCGCGGGGTCGGCCCTGCGGGCTTCCTCCAGCAGGCGGGGGACCTCCCGCAGACTGCCGGTCAGGTTGGCTCCTACGTAGGCGGCCTTGGCCAGCAGGCGGGCGCGTTCCGCTCCGGTCGGGCTCAGTTCGGCGGCGCGCACCAGGGCTCCGGCCGCGTTCGGTCCCTCGCCCCGGCGGGCGCTGACCTCGGCGGCCTCCTCCAGCAGGGCCGCGATCTCCGCGTCGGGTTCGATGGAGGCCCTCGCCAGGTGCCAGGCCCGTTGCTCGGGCACCCCGATCCACGCCTCGGCCAGCGCGCGGTGGACGCTGCGTCGCTGGTCGCTGGCCGCCAGGTCGACCACGGCGGAGCGGATGAGTGAGTGCCGGAAGGCCAGCCGGCCGGTGGCGTCGTCGATGTGGACCAGTCGCACGCGCTCGGCCGGCGCCAGGTGCTTCAGGTCACAGCGGCCGGCCACGGCGCGCCGCACGACCTGAAGGTTGCCGCTGCCCTCCAGTGCCGCGACCAGTAGCAGGTGCCTGGTCGGGGCCGGCAGGGTCTCGACGCGGGCGGCGAACGCCGCCTGCAGCCGTTGGGTCAACGGAATGCGCCGCGGCAACGGCGCTGCCGCGGTGCGCTGCGGGTCGGTGAGGGCGGCGGGGAGTTCCAGCAGCGCCAGCGGATTCCCCTCGGCCTCGGCGACCAGCCGACGCCGGACCCGCGCGGCCAGCGCCGGGAACCGGTGGGTGAGCAGTTCCTCGGAGTCGGCCGGGCTCAGCGGGCCCAGCTCGTGGACGGGCAGGCCGACGTGGTCGAAGAAGCTCGGCTCTCCCGGTCGTGCGGCGCACATCAACCCCGTGCCGGTCCCGGCGAGCCGGCGCGCGACCCGTTCCAGGACCGCGGCGCTGGAGCGGTCGAGCCACTGCGCGTCGTCGAGGACCAGCAGGCCGGGCCGGACGGTGGACAGACTCTTGAGCAGCAGGACCACGGCGTCGGCGACCGCGTCGGGGCCGGGGGCGATCCCCGGTTCGAGGCCCAGCGCGGTGGCCAGGACCGGTGCCCCGGTCACGGCCTCGCGCAGCTCGGGCGTGGCCGTCAGCAGTTGCACCAGGGCCGACCAGCCGGCCTGGGAACGGTACTGGACGCCGGTGGCCCGCAGGACCCTCAGCCCGTGCCCCGCCGCCCGGGCGGCGGCGGCGTCCAGCAGGGCCGTCTTGCCCACACCGGGCTCGCCCAGCAGCACCACGGAGCCACCCGCCTCGGGGATGCCCGTGAGGAAGTCGTCGAACCGCGCGAGGTCCGGCGACCGGCCGAACAGCGTCCCGTGCGGAGTGTCCGGTGTCGACTCCTGGACCGATTCGTCGAGCATGGTGACGTGCCTCCGCAGGTGTTCGGGATGCCTCCATTGAAGTCGCCGGGCGGGTCGGCGGGCCAGGCACAACCACGGGCAGAAGTGTCGTGGCGAATCGTCGCCACTCGATGGCACTACGTCAGATGACGGGAGCCGAGCCGGTGTCGGCGCTCGTACCGTCAGGGGTGGGACCGGAGGGCCGGCCCCGCACCTGAGTGGAGGAACGATGGACCAGACCCGCGGCAGTGTCGTACTCGTCCACGGAGGCTTCGTGGACGGCTCCGGGTGGCAGGGCGTCTACGACACGCTGAAGGGCGACGGCTACGACGTGGCCGTCGTCCAGAACCCCACCGTCTCCCTGGAGGGTGACGTGGCCACCACCCGCCGGGTGATCGAGGGGATGCCCGGTCCGGTCACCCTGGTCGGCCACTCCTACGGCGGCGCGGTCATCACCGAGGCCGGCACCCACGAGAAGGTGGCGGCACTGGTCTACATCGCCGCCTTCGCCCCCGACCAGGGCGAATCGGTCGCCACCCTGATCGCCGACCCCGCGCCGGGCGCCCCGGTGCCGCCGATCCTGCCACCGGCCGACGGCTTCCTGCTGCTGGACCGGGATGCGTTCGCCGAGTCCTTCGCCGGCGACCTGTCCGCGGAGCGGGCCCGTTTCATGGCGGACTCCCAGGTCCCCTGGGGCCTTGACGCCCTCAACGGTGCGGTGTCCCGGCCGGCCTGGCGCTTCAAGCCGTCCTGGTACCTGGTCGCCGCCGACGACCGGATGATCCCGCCGCCGGCCCAGCGCGCGATGGCCGAGCGGATCGGTGCCACCACCGTCGAGACCCCTGGCAGCCACTCGGTCTACCTGTCCCAGGTCACGGCCACCGTCGACCTGATCAAGAAGGCCGCGCGCGGCTGACCGGCCCGGCCCGACCGTCCTCCCCCCCCGATCGAACGTGACAAGGAGTCCCATGAGTACGGAGTTTTCCCGCCGCACGATGCTCGCCGCAGGGGCGGCGCTCGCCGGATCGGCCGCGCTGACGGCAGGTGTCGCAGGGAAGGCCGCCGCCGCGGCCCCGAGCGGCGCCGGCGAGAGGCGGCCCCGGGTGAAGCCCACCGTCGTCCTGGTGCACGGCGGCTACGCCGACTCCTCCTGCTGGAACGCCACCATCGGCGAACTGCAGCGCAAGGGCTACCCCACGGTCTGTGGGGCCAACCCGCTGCGCGGCATCCCGACCGACGCCCCGTACATCGCGAGTCTGCTGGACAGCATCGCCGGACCGGTCGTCCTGGTCGCCCACTCCATGGGCGGAACGGTGATCACCAACGCCGCCGCCGGGAAGGCGAACGTCAAGGCCCTGGTGTACGTCGCCGCGTTCGTGCCCGACGTGGGCGAGACGCAGGGCGAGCTGATCGGGAAGTTCCCCGGCAGCGAGGTCCTGCCGGTGAGCGTGCCGGTGCCGTACACCAGGGCCGACGGCACGACCGGGACCGACTTCTACCTGGGCAGGGACGGCCAGGCGGCCTTCGCCGCCGACATCTCCGCTGCCGAGTTCCGGATCCTCCAGGCCACCCAGCGGCCGTTCGACGCCGACTCCTTCACCTTCCCCACGACGGCCGCCGCCTGGCGGACGATCCCGTCCTGGGGCCTGGTCGCCGGCCGGGACAAGGCGATCCCGCCTGCCTGCGAGCGCTGGATGTACGCCCGCGCCGACGCCCGCAAGGTCGTCGAGGTGCCGACCTCCTCGCACGTCGTGATGCTCAGCCACCCCAGGATCGTCGCCGGTCTGATCGACGAGGCCGCCAGGTCCGTCGGCTGACGCCGTCGGCGATCCCCGGCGGGGGGGCGGGCCGCGGCGAAGCGGCGGCGTCCGTCGTGTCACGGTATCGACGGACGCCCGGCCCCGGCCACTGCCGGGAGAGCGTGTGGACGACCCGTCAGCGGGGGCCCCTCCTGACGTTCGGCCTCGCGCTTGTGTTCACCGCCCCGCGAGGCCCCGCCCGGGACACGGCGGCGGATCAGGTGCCCGTGCCGGTCGGCGGCCGGAGGATGCCGGCGAGGCCGTACTCGAAGCGCTCGTCGAAGTTCTCGGGGGCGAGGTGGCCCAGGGTCCGGTGGAGCGCGGGGTGGTCGGTGGGTGAGACGGCGGCGGTCAGGCGTTCGGTCTGGGAGTCCGGTTCGGCGGCTTGCTCCTCCTGGGTGAGGCCGAGGGTGAAGTAGGTGAGCGTCCAGGTGGTCCAGGCGGCCGCGCGCTCGTCCAGGCCGGTCTCCAGAAGGGCGCCGACCAGGGCCTCGGCCACACGCAGGGTATGCGGTTCGGCAGGGTAGGTGCCGGCCACCAGGGCGGCGCCGTCACGGTGGGTCAGCAGGGCCCGGCGGTAGCGGCGGACGATCTCCCGGGCGCGCGGGTCCGGTGCGGCGGGGAGATCGTCGAGGGCGATCCCGCCCATCACGGCGTCCGCCATCAGCTCCAGCAGGCGGGCCTTGGTCTTCACATGCCAGAGCACGGTGTTCATCCGCACGCCGAGGCGGTCGGCGACGGCCCGGGTGGAGAGCGCGTCGAGCCCCTGGTGGTCCAGCAGGTCCAGGGCGGCGCGGACCACGGTGCCGGGGTCGAGGCGGCCGTCCGCTTGCTTCTTGGTCATTGACCTAGTTTACTGCGACTCAAGAGTATTGGTCACTGACCAAGAAAGTGGGGGGCACATGACCGAGCAGCAGGTCGTCGTCGCGGGCGCCGGTCCGGTGGGGCTCTGGCTGGCCGCGGAACTGCGCCTGGGCGGAATCGCCGTCACCGTGGTCGAGCCGCGCACGGCGGTGGACCCGAGGTCCAAGGCGTTGACCGTCCATCCGCGCACCATCGAGGTCCTGGCCTCCCGAGGGGCCGAAGCCCCGTTCCTGGCGGAGGGGCTGAGGATTCCGGGCGGGCATTTCGCGATGCTCGGCACCCGGCTCGACTTCCGGGGCCTGGACACCCCGTACCCGTTCACGCTGGCTCTGCCCCAGGCCCGCACCGAGGAACTGCTCCAGGAACGCGCGCTGCGGCTCGGTGCGCGCGTCCTGCGGGGGCACCGGGTCAGCGGCCACACGGAGAGCGCCGATTCGGTGATCGTTCAAGTGGAAGGCCCTGACGGGCCGTCGGCGCTGACCGCGCGGTACCTCGTCGGTTGCGACGGAGCCCGTAGTACGGTTCGCGCCGCCGCCGGCATCGACCACCCCGGCACACCCTCCACCGTCCTCGGCTGGCTGGGCGACGTCACCCTGGACCGCCCGCCGCACCCGGGCTTCAGCGCCTTCACGCTCCGGGGCGGGGTGATGGTCGCGCCCATGCCCGACGGGCGGTTCCGCGTCGTCGGCGCCAGCCCCGACGGCCTCACCACCGAGTGGCCGGGCGACCTCACCCTGGACGAGCTGAGGGCGAAGACCGTGGCCGTCGCGGGCGAGGACTTCGGGATGCGCGACCCGTCGTGGCTCTCGCGCTTCGGCAACGCCACCCGGCTGGCCTCCGAGTACCGGCGCGGCCGGGTCCTGCTCGCGGGAGACGCGGCCCACCAGCACTTCCCGGCCGGCGGCGTCGGCATGAACGTCGGCATCCAGGACGCGCACAACCTCGGCTGGAAGCTCGTCGCGACCCTCAACGGCCGGGCCCCCGAGGGCCTGTTGGACACCTATCACGCCGAACGTCACCCGGTGGGCGTCGAGCTGGCGGAGCACAGCCGAGCCCAGACCGCCCTGATGACCACCTTCACCCCCGAGGGCCTGGACCTGCGCTCCCTGCTCAGCGGGATGCTCGCCACCCAGCCGGACTTCCACCGCGTGCTGGCCGAACGGCTCACCGCGCTCTCCGTCGCCTACCCGGGCTCCGACCCGTCGGCCCATCCGCTGACCGGCACCCGGGTCGCCGACCCGGCCCTCCTCGGCAACCAGGGCGGGCTCACGCCGAACACGTACCTCCTGCTGGACCTCACGCCCGACGGTGCCCTCGGCGACGGGACCACCTCCGACGGCGCGGCGGCACCCGGCCTCACTGTTCGCCAGGTCTCGCCCGAGCGGCTGCCGGCCGGGTGGGCCGGTGTCCGCGCGGCCCTGGTCCGCCCCGACGGCCACATCGCCTGGGCCGGCACCGAACGGGACGACGCCGCCCTGCTGGCCGCCATGAACGCCGCCGGCCGCCGTTGGGGCTGCGTGCCCTCGCCGGACGACCGGCCGGACCGATTCCACGGCCTGTCACCGAGTGGCGTCCGGACAGCGGCGGTGCGTCTACGGAAAGCTTGAGCCCTCCGGTTCGGGTCCCGCGGTGCGACGTCACGGCCGACCGGAGTACTTCTCGACGAGGACGGTGGTATGACCGGTCGGAACACCTCGGACGTCGGCACGGACCGGCGCAGTGACTTCGGTGAACTCCATCGGCGCATCGCCGACGCCGGCCTGCTGCGGCGGCGACCGGTGTACTACGCGGTCCGGGCCGCGGCGCTGCTGGCCGCGCTGGCGCTGCTCCTGGTGGGGTTCGCGGCGCTCGGTGCGAGCTGGTGGCAGCTGCTCCTCGCACCGCTGTTCGCCTTCGTACTGGGTCAGTTGGCGCTGCTGGGCCACGACGTCGCCCACCGCGCGGTGTTCGCCGACCGCAGGGCGACCGATCTGGCGGGCATCCTGCTGGGGAACCTGCTGGTCGGTATGAGCTACGGGTGGTGGGTGGACGACCACAACCGGCACCACGCGCATCCGAACCGCGAGGGCCACGACCCGGCCGCCGACTCCATCCTCTTCGTCCGCACCGCCGAACAGGCCCGCCGGACCAGGGGGTTGAGACGGTTCGCCGCCCGGCACCAGGCGGCGCTGTTCTTCCCGCTGCTGTCCCTGCAGGCGCTCGGGCTGGCCGTGGCGACCGGGGTGACCCTGGTCCGGGGCCGGATCCGGTACCGGACGCTGGAGCGGACCCTCGCGGTGCTGCACTACGTCCTGTCGGCGGTGCTGCTCGCCGTCGTCCTGTCTCCGCTCCAGGCGCTGGCGTTCGTCGTGCTGTGCGGGTCCCTGCTCGGGGTGTACCTCGGGTGCGTGTTCGCGCCCAACCACAAGGGCATGCCGATGGCCGGTTCGGACGCGGAACGCACCGACTTCCTCCGGCGTCAGGTGCTGCCCTCCCGCAACGTCCGGGCCGGCCGGTTCGTCCACTTCGTGTTCGGCGGCCTCGGTTACCAGATCGAGCACCACCTCTTCCCCGCCATGCCGCCGCCGGCACTGCGACCCGCTTCGCGCATCGTGCGCGCGTACTGCGCGGAGATCGGTGTGGCCTACCGCGAGGCGGGCCCGGTCGACTCGTTCCGGGAGGTGGTCCGGGACCTGGCCGAGGTCGGCCGGTCCGTCCCGGTGGGTACGGTGTCCCGCTCGGCGGTGCCGGGGGCCGGCGGAGCCCGGTGAGCCGGATCCGGTCGGAGCGGGCGGCGGGTGTCGCGGACGCGGCGACTCCCGACGGGAACCGGCTCCGTGTGGTGATCGTCGCCGAGTCCTTCGCGCCACAGGTGAACGGTGTCGCCCACAGTGTGCTCAGGACGGCCGAACACCTGGTGGCCCGGGGGCACACGCCGGTGGTCGTGGCGCCGGAGGCGGGAGCGGGGCGACGGTCCGGGGACGGTGACCCCGTGCGCGGGTACGGCTACGAGGTGGTCCGGGTGCCGTCGGTGCCGCTGCCCGGCTATGCGGAGGTGCGGATCGCGCTCCCGGGGCGGCAGGTGGCCGCGGCCCTCGAACGGCACCGCCCCCATGTGGTGCACCTGGCCGGGCCGTTCGTGCTCGGTGCGGCCGGCCGGTCCGCGGCCGCGCGGGCCGGGATCCCGGTTGTGGCGGTGTTCCAGACGGACCTCGCCGCCTACGCCAGGACGTACCTGGCGCCGGTGGGGGAGGCCGCCTCCCGGCTGGCCTGGTGGCACCTGCGGCGCATTCACGGCGCCGCCGCCAGGACCCTGGCACCGTCCCGTGCCTCCGTGCGCGCCCTGGAGGCGCAGGGCGTTCCCCGGGTCCACCTGTGGCCGCGAGGCGTGGACCACGAGCGGTTCCACCCCCGCCACCGCGACGAGGCCCTGCGCCGGCGCCTCGGCTCCCGGGGCGAGATCCTGGTGGGCTACGTCGGGCGGCTGGCGGCGGAGAAGCAGATCGACCGGCTGGCGGAGGTGTCCCGGCTCCCGGGGGTTCGGCTGGTGGTCGTCGGCGACGGTCCCTGCCGGGCCCGGCTGGAGGCCGCGCTCCCGGCCGCGGTCTTCCTGGGCCGCCGGACCGGGCGCGAACTCGCCCGGCTCTACGCATCGTTCGACGTCTTCGTCCACGCGGGCCCGTTCGAGACCTTCGGCCAGACCCTCCAGGAGGCCATGGCGAGCGGACTGCCCGTCGTCGCCCCGGCGGCCGGCGGCCCGCTGGACCTCGTCAGTCCGGGGCGGACGGGCTTCCTCGTCCCGCCCGGTGCGGACCGGGGCTTCCGGGAGGCCGTGGACGGCCTCGCCCGGAGCCCGGACCTGCGGGTGGCGCTCGGGCGGGCGGGCCGCGCCGCCGTGGCGGCCCGCGGTTGGGAGGCGGTCGGCGACCGGCTCGTCGAGCACTACCGGCTCGCCGCCGCGGAGATTCCCGGGCAGCTGCGCGGATGAGGCGGTCGGCAGGAGACGAGGAGCACGTGGAGACCACCCCGGAAGGACGGACCGTGCGAGAGGCCACCCCGCGACGGACTCCCCTGACACCTCTGACGCGGAGCCTCGCCGAGGAGTACGTCCGCCATGTCGACCCACACGCCGAAACCACCGTGTTCCTGCACGGGTTGGGCGGGTGGACCCACAACTGGGCCAAGCTGATCGAGCTGGTGCGGACCTCCGTGCACTGCCTCGCCCTCGACCTCCCGGGCTTCGGGAGGTCGGCGCCCCCACCGGACGGCGAGGTCACGGTGGAGCGTCAGGCCGCGGCGGTGGCCGACCACCTCGACCGGGGCGGGCACCGCCGCGTGCACCTGGTCGGCAATTCCCTCGGCGGCCTGGTCGCACTCCACCTCGCCGCCCGGCGGCCGGACCTGACACGCAGCCTGACGCTCGTCTCGCCGCTCCTGCCCACCCTCCCGCCGGCGAAGGCCCGCCGGGTCGCCCTGCTCGGCCTGCCGGGCGCCCCTCGGCTCTACGCCCGGCTGTTGGCCACGCACAGCCCGGACCGCCGGCTGGACGACCTCTACCGCCTGATCTACGCGGACCCCGCCCTCGTCGGGGTCGAGCAGCGGGCGGTCGAGGCGCGCGAGCGCCTGCGCCGTGCGGAACTGCCCTATGCGCAGGAGATGCTGGCCGGGGGCGTGCGCGCGGTCGCCCGCGCCTTCCTGGGGCGGGGCGAGTCGTCGGCTTGGCGGCAGGCGCGCCGGGTCGCCGCCCCCACCCTGCTCGTCTACGGACGGGACGACCGCCTCGTCCCCTTCCGCACGGCGCCCCGCGCCTACGGGGCGTTCCGCGACGCCCGCCTCCTCACCCTGCCCGGAGTCGGCCACGTCGCCATGCAGGAGCGGCCCGCCCCGGTGGCCAGGGCACTCCTGGCCCTGGTCGCCGAGGCCGGCCGCGGTCAGGCCAGGCCGAGCCGGGCGGCGATGACGGAGCCCTCCGCGTAGCAGTCGAAGCGCCTGATCCTGCCGTCGACCAGCTCGAACACGGCGCAGCGCGGGGCGTCCATCCGGCGCCCGGTGGACGGGACGGTGCCCGAGGCAGCTCCAGCGGGCCCGGACGGGTGCCCTACAGGCGCGACCGCACGATCACCACGTCGCCGGTGGCGTAGAACCGTTCGAGTTCCCGGCGCACCTTCACGTCATAGGGGGTGCGGGACGGTCGGGGGTGGCGCGTGGGCTTCCCTTCGACGGAGACGTCGGTGGGGCCCGGGGTCAGGGGCCGGGGCGGCGGGTGACGGTCATGGTGACGGGTGAGGGACCGAGTGTGGCGGCCGCGACGGGGCGGGGACTGCTGCCCGGCACCGGGTCGAGGTGCCACCGGCGTGCGACCGCCGCTGTGAGGAGGGTCAGTTCGGCCAGGGCGAAGTCCCCGCCGGGGCAGCCGTGCACGCCGGCGGCGAAGGGGAGGTAGGCACCGTTCGGAGGGGCGGGACGGCGGTCCGGGATCCACCGGTCGGGGTCGAAGGTGTCGGGGGAGCGGTACCACCGGGGGTCCCTGTGCAGGGCATAGGGGCTGTAGAAGACCTGGGCGCCCTGCGGGAGCCGGTGGCCGCCGAGTTCGGTCTCGCCGGTGGTGTGCCGGGGGAAGAGCCAGATCGGTGGGTAGAGCCGGAGCGTCTCGCGCACCACCCGGCCGGTGAGGTTCAGGGCGGGGAGGTCCGTGGCCCGTACCGGGCGGTCGCCGACGGTCCGGTCGATCTCGTCGTGGACCCGGCGGCGGACAGCGGGGTGACGGGCGAGCAGGATGAACGTCCAGGCCGCGGCGGCCGCGCTGGTGTGGGAGCCGCCGATGAGCAGGGAGGTCACGTCGTCGTGGAGTTGGGCGCGGTCGGCACCGCTGGAGAGGCGGGTCAGGGCGGGGGTGTCCGGTTCCGCGTCGACGAGGGAGTCCACGACCGCGTGGATGTCGGCGAGGGCGGAGCGGTAGCGCCGTCGTTCGGGGCCGGGCCAGTGGTCGAGGAGGGCGGCGGCGGGCCCGTAGGCCCTGAGGCCCAGTCCGGTCACCACGGTGGGCAGGGCGTGGTGGACGGTGCGCGCGAACCCCTCCGGCAGCGGGCGGCCGAAGAGCGTCGCCGCCACGACGTTCAGGGCCAGCTCGGCCGTCACGGTGTTGAGGTCCAGGCGTTCGCCGTGCCGGAGGGAGCCGGACATGGCCTCGGCGAGTCCGGCCATGGTGCCCAGGTACCCGGGGAGACGGGCCGTGCTCAACAGCGGCTGGACGGCGCGTCGGCGGTTCCGGTGGTGGGTGCCGTCGGCCACGGCGACGCCCGTGCCGAACAGGGGTCGCGCCTTGGCGAAGATCCCGCCGCGGTCGAAGCGTCCGCCGGGGCCGGTGAGCAGGGCCAGGACGAGGTCGGGGTGGTTGAGGAGGTAGGCGGGCCGGCGGCCGATGCGGAACTCGACCACGTCGCCGTGCGCCCGCTGGGCGTCGAGGAAGGCGAGCGGTGCCCGGGCGAGCCGCAGGGCGTGCCCGACGAGTGGAAGACCGCCGGAGACCCGGGCGGGGCGGCCGCCGGCCGGACCGGGCGTCGTCATGACGCCTCCGCTTGCGGAGTGGCGGGCGGGGCGTCGTACCGGGGCGTGCGCAGGCCCCATTCCAGGTGGCCGCGGGCCCACTCGACGAGGGCGTCGGCGCAGCGGTCGGCGTGTTGTCGGAGGCGGGGCGGGGTGTCGAGGAGCCAGGTGAGCGAGGAGAGGTCGTGCCGGGCCCGCTGGTGGGTGAGCAGGCACTCCTCGCACGCCTGTGCCACGAGGCGGGCGGCGGTGCGCCGGTCGAGGTCGCGGTGGTGGGCGGTGACCAGGACCAGGTTGTGGGGGTCGTCCCGGGCGGCCTCCTTCTCCACCGTCATGAGGTCGTTGGTCCAGCACACCAGGTTCGCCGCCGCGGTGAGCGCCTCCTGGTAGGGGCGGGAGTGGTGGAGGGAGGGGGGAAGCCAGTCGGACTCCGTCCGCTCCACCAGGTCGAAGGAGGGGAGGATCGCCCCGAACTCCCGGCGCCGGACCACGAACGCGTCCAGCTCCGGGGTCTGGCCGGCCTGCCGGTGGGCGGCCTGCCACACACAGGCCGAGAGGTAGTCGGCGATGTGGCGGCGGAACCTCAGCTGCCAGGAGTCGGGCATGCCGTGGGAGGCCTGGTCGATGATGTCGGTCAGGGCCCGGCCCATGGGTGAGGCGGCCGTACGGGCGCCGGCGGCCACTCCCATCAGTTCGGTGAGGTGCCCGTCGAGGCGGTCCGCGTCGCGCCCGAGGTCGCTCTCGTCGATCCGGTCGTCGAGGAGGAACAGCCAGGCCATCCAGCGCGCCACCAGCGCGCACTCCGCGGCGTCGGCCCGGGGGTGGCACCAGGCCGCCAGCAGGCCGGGACGGATCCGGGCGAGGCCCAGGGATTCCTCCGCCGTCTCGCAGAGGCCGGTGCTCCCGACCCACCGGAGGGCGTCCGCGTCGGCCGCCTCGGCGTGGGGCGCGCACCGCACGGGCACCGCCCAGACGGCCGAGCCCATCAGCGCTTCGATCATCCTGCGGTCCTCGTTTCCGGGTGCGGCTGCGGCTGCGGCTGGGGCTGGGGCTGGGGCTGCGCGTGCGGGGACGGTGGTCGGACGCCCCACATCGCGATCATCGCGTGGGCGGTGTCGACGAAGCCGGGCCGGCCGATATGGGCGAGCGCCTGGGTGCCCTCGGCCTCGGAGAGCACGCCTTCCCTCGCCATGGCCGTCAGGAGGTCGGCGACGGACAGCGCCCAGGCCCGTCCGGCCGCGTTCGTCGCGGTGAGCGTCGGGCAGTGCGTCCGCATGCCCACCTCGACCAGGCCCGTGCCCGCCAGGGGGGCGGGGAAGGAACGGGCCCAGGCCCCCACGTCGCTGCCGAGCACCGCGGCGAGGGTGGCGGTGACGGCCTCACCGAGGCGTCGGACGATCGGATCCGGAGAGGAGGCGGCGGGGAAGAACGACGGGTCCTCGATGTACAGGCGGCCGCCCGGTTTGAGCCACGACACCATGCGTGCCGGAAGCCCGGTCCGGGTGGGCAGGTGACACAGCACGCTGCGCGCGACGATCAGGTCGAAGGAACCGGGCGGGAACCCCTGGCTCCGCACGTCGTGCCGCAGCACCCGCAGGGCCGGGTGCCGCAGGCGGCCCAGGAACCGCAGGTCGGTGTCGGTGGCCGTCACCTCGCCGTCCGGACACCGGTCCGCCAGCCACAGGGCCAGGCTCCCTCCGCCGGCCCCGATCTCCAGGCAGCGCGCCCCGGGCGGAAGGTCCCACCGGGCCAGGTCGGCCGTCGTCGCCGGATCGCACAGATCGCCCAGGGAATCGAGGCGTTCCGTCTGCGCGGGGTGGGAGAACGAGAACACCTCCGCCCCGTACGACGACGGGGGGCCGTGCGCGACCGAGGGATCGTTCGCCATGCGGTCCTTCCCTTCCGGATCAGAGCGCCACGTCGGCCGCCGCGGCGGTGGGAGGGAGGCCGAGAACGCGGCGCGCGGCCCGCTCCCCGGTGGCGAGGGCGGCGTTGGTGGTGCTGTAGGAGAAATAGTCGCCGGCCAGCTGGACGGGGGAGTCGCCGTCCAGGCTCGCGGTGAAGGCGGCGAGGTCCCGGTAACCGCCGGCGGGGCGGGCGATCACGGCGTTCTCCCAGCGTTGGACGACGGCCATCTCGCGATAGCTGTCGATGTGCGCGGCGAGGTCCGGCATCACCTGGCCGAGCGCCGCACGCGCGTCGACGATCACGGTGTCGTCGTCGGCGGCCATCCTGGTGGCGTTCCAGTGGTGTCGGAAGATCAGGGTGACCAGGCCCCGGCCGGTCGGGGCCCGTCCGGGCCCCAGGTTGTGTTCGTACAGCACGATGCAGAGGTCGGGGTGTTCCCGGCGGGGAACCGCGACGCCCAGGGCCGTCTCGACGGGCGGGAGGCTCAGCCCGAAGGTCACGTGCACATCGCTGGTGTAGCGCACCCCGGCCAGGTGGCCGCGCTGGTCCCGGTCGAGGCCGGTGACGATCCGTGCCGCGGCCCGGGCGGGGACGGCCACGACACAGGCGCGGGCCCGTTCCGTGCGGACCTCGCCGTCCCGCTCCCACACCACCACGGCCTCGTCGCCCTCCCGGCGGACCTCGGTGACCTGTGCGCGCAGTTCGACCCGGGTACCGGGGGAGCGCATGACGGGAGTGTCGAGGAGGTATTCGGGGAGACGCCCCGTGCCCCCGTCGAAGGTGAAGCTCGCCGCTCCGAACGTGCCCCACATGACGCAGAGGGCCCCGACCGCGGCGACCTCCTCGGCCGGCGCGAGGAACTGACTGCCGCACAACGGCTCCACCAGGTAGTCCAGGAGCTCACGGTCGAGTCGGCGCAGCGCGTACTCCCGAGCGTTCTCCCGGTCCAGCTCCGCGGCTCGGGACATGTCCTCCCAGCGCAGTCGTCGCCGGGCCGCCGCGAGGTCGCGCAGCAGATTGACGGCCCTGAACTTGGCGCGCCACCCGAGCAGCCCGGTCCGCAGCAGGCCGGAGCTGCGGACCAGGGACAGGCGGTGGACGCGACCGGCGCGCAGCACCCCCAGCTCGTCCGAGCAGGGGAGCATCCGCCCGGTGAGCCCGGCGTCGTCCAGCAGTCCGATCATCGAGGCGTAGTTGTGCGAGAGCCAACTCGCGCCACGGTCGACACGGTAGAGAGCGTCTCCGACCCGGACCTCGCGGGCGGACATCCGCCCCCCGACGTGCTCCTCCCTTTCGAGTAGCGTCACTCTCCGGCCCGCTCGGCACAGTCGGAACGCGGCGGTCGTCCCCGCGATCCCGGCACCGACGACGATCACATGGTCGGTGCGAGGTTCTTCCACCATCCGGCGCTCCTCGGACGTTCGGGCTGACGGCGACACGGAACGCTCCACCACGGGTGACCACTCGGAGCGTGCCTGCGGGCGGGGATTCGAAGCTGCGGCACGGGATCCGCGTGACCCCAGTACCAGCCTCGCGTCCTGCGATGCCACACCGATTGACGCTGGGCCGGTCCTCGGGACGGGAGTCAGGCTGCCCCTGCGGCGGGAGCCGAAACGACTCAGGTGCCCACGGGCCGAGAACGTCTTGAAATGCTCGCGACAAGACTGGAAGGCTCCCTCGGCCGACGCGGCGGTACGGGAAACCCGGCCACGGCCGGATCGCGGTGGGCCGGATCGCGGTGGGCCGGGGCCAGGTGGTGGTGCCCGGCTGCGCCTGGTCCTCGTCCTGGTCGCCCCGCCAAGCCCGGTGTCGGGCCCTGGTGGGTGTCGTCGTGGGCGGCCTCGCGGCTGGTGACCCGTCTCGCCGAAGTGACCAGGCTCAGCGTGGCTTCACCGATGGGTGATCAGGACGCACCGCCCTTGGACGGTCTGGACAGTGCTTGCGGGGCGCTGGACGATTGCGCGAGGAGTATGCGGCCGTGCAGGGCGGGGGATGCGATGAGTGCGGACAACAGGCGGCCTTGGGATCGTCCGGAGGACGAAGGGCTCCCGGCGGGTGACTCCGGCGGCGGTGGGGACCGGCCCGGACACCCCGGGCCAGGTCCTCTGCGTGAGGAGGGCATGCCCCCGCTGGTACGGAGGTTGCGTGTGCTGATGACGGTCCTTGGTGCCGCTCAGGCAGTGTCCGGGCTGTTCCTGGTCACCAATAGCCTCTCGGTGGCCATATCGGTCTGGGGTAATGACGGGGTCTCGCAGCACTGCTGCCGGACGCAGGGTGAAGCGCATGCCGGACTCGTCTCCTTTGCCGGTGTTCTCCTGCTGGCGATGGCTGCTTGGGGGATCTTCACCGCTCTACAGTTTCCTACCCGGAAGCCCAATGTGAGGGTCTCCGCTCGCGCCTACGGCTGGGCAGCACTCGGCCTCGCCCTGCCGCTCCTGCTGGTGCTTCGATTCTTCGGCCTTCTGCTGCTGGTGGTGGCCGTCGTGGCCCTTGTCTGGCCGAACGAGGAGGAAGTCCGAGCCTGGTTCAAGGGCGAGCGGACCACGCCCTGAGCTGCGCATCCCGCGTGCCGGCGGGCTCCTTCCGCCCGGAGTGCTCGACTGCGACAAGTCAGTGCCGGCGGGGCGCTGCGTCAGTGTCAGGTCCCAGGTCGAGTCGAGCAGTTCTCAGATCCTGTGGATGACGACGTGGCTGGATGAGCGGTCCGGGTTCTTGTCGTCCTGCGGTGGCGGTCGGCAACTGGCCGGGCACGCGAGGCCGGGCTCATGTTGATCGCGATGGCCGGGCTGCCCGGGGCGGGGACGAGCTCGATCGCCGAGGGGCTGGGGCGGCAGCTGTCCGCTCCCGTGGTGTCGGTGGATCCGATCGAGGCCGCGATGTGGCGTGCCGGGGCGGCACACGGTCAGCCGACCGGCCTTGCCGCGTATGCCGTCGCCGAGGCCGTGGCCGACGGTGTGCTGGTTCCGGGCCAGACGGTGATCGTCGATGCGGTCAACGCGGTGGAGGAGGCGCGGGCGCAGTGGCGGTCGCTGGCGTCTCGTCGTGGCGTGCCGGTGGTGTTCGTCCAGGTGGTGTGTTCGGATCCGGCGGTGCATCGCCGGCTGGCAGGCCCTCCGCGGGGACCGGACACTCCTCGGACCGGCCATCGAGGAGGTCCTCCGCTTCGACACCATCGCTGACGTCGGACTGCCCCGCCTGGCCGTGGCCGACGTGACCATCGGGGCGACGATGATCAGGGCCGGGGAAGCGGTCGTTCCGTCCCACGCGCACGCCGGACGCGACCCTGCCGTCGTCGGACGGCCCCACACCTTCGACACGCCCGCCCGCCGAGCCCCCTCGCCTTCGGACACGGCCCCCATCGCTGCATCGGCGCCGACCTGGTGCTGCTGGAACTACGGGCCGCGCTCGGCGCACTGGCCGACCACGTACCGCGCCTGCGTCTCGCGGAGCCGGCCACCGCGCTCCCCTTCCCCGGCGGGAACCTGACCGGCGGAGTCAGCCGCCTGCCCGTCCACACCCACGCCCCGTGATCCACGTCGACGGGGGCGCCCGCCCGTTCCCGCCGCCCGCGGCCTCGTCCATAAAGCGTCTGTCCTGTGGGGCGCCGGGCCGGCGCCCCACCCTTCCGTGGAACGGTGACGCTCGGCCCGGCCCGGTGTCGACAAGCTCACCCGTCGCACGGACGGGCGGCGCCGAACCCCATGATCCCTGGCTCTTCCCGGGCCTGCGTGCCGTCAGCCAGTTGATCAAACTGAGCTGGCCCCGCGGGAAGGCATCCTCACCCTGACCGGACCACTGGCCGATCTGATCGACGACCACGTGACCGCCGTCCACTGCCAGACACAGGCCCGACGCTCTGACGGCAACCCCCACCTCAACCTGCCCACCCTCTGGTCCGCGCCAGCCGAGTCCGACCAGTGCGCAGCCCTCCTTCTGGCTGCCCGAACACTCCGACTCGTTTGGACTTAGACAATCCCGAGCTGGACAGGAGGCCCTCCCGTCATGCACGAACCGGCTGGAGATCACCCGACCGAGTCGCATCAATCGAACCGATGTCCACCATGATCAGTACGACAACGGCTTCTGACACCCGATCGCATCAGGAGTGGCCAGGCGCGGTGATCGCGGCGAGCTCAGTCAGCCAGATGCCGTCGACGACTGTGGGTAGGGTGGCGTCGGGTGACGTTGCTTCCAGGCCGCGGGCGATGGCCGATCCGATTGTGGCCATCGCGTCCGCGCCCACCAGGTCGGGTAGCTCGCTCGCAGCCTGCTCCAGCAGCGTCATGGCGTCGCGCCAACTGTGTGACAGCACTTCATAGAACGTGCTCAGCGCGACGGCGGGCTCGCTCGCCAGCACAGCCGCGAACAGGCGAGCCATGTCGCCAGTCCTGCAGTTGGCTCGACGAAAGAGCAGCGTGGAATTCACCAGCGGGCTGAGGAGCGGCGATGTGGCAAGGACGGCCAGCGCTTCTTGGCCCCTCAGAGTGTCGCTGTCGACGGACGCGATCACATGGTCGGCGAGCTCGCGGAGTTTGCTCTGGAGATCAGGCCTGGCGTCGGCGGCGAACACCAGCAGTCCGGATACGGCCGACGGCGGCGTGCCGCCGTCCAGTAGCTGCCGGGCACGCTGTTCGAATGCCGAGCCCGTGCCAGCCCCGGTGGTGAGGGCCTCAACGGCGGCTGCGTACAGGGGATTCGTGATCCTCGCCTCCGCCGCGCGCGAGGAGTGCCCCGGAAGCATGCGTGAGGCCCGGAACTCGTGAAATGCCCCAGCCGCCTGGGTGATGGCCACTAGTGTCCTGCGCCGGAGATCCGTCGGCAGAATCGGGCGAGTGAGTCGAGGATCTCGTCGGCGGTCTTGGTCCAGGTGAACGGTGTGGGGTCCT